>JACRMD010000079.1 GCA_016215085.1 Solirubrobacterales bacterium
TGCGCGACGCCGTCGACCTCACGCCGCGCGGGCGCGTGCGCCCGTCGCCCGAGCTCGACCGCGAGCTGGCCCGCCGCTACCTCGACGCGGTCGCGCCGCTCGCCGGCGCGGGCAAGCTGTCGTCGTTCCTGCTGCAGCTCTCCCCCGCCTTCAAGCCGGGGGTCAAGCGGCTCGAGGACCTCGACGCGCTGCTCGAGGCCCTCGCGCCCCACCCGGTCGCGGTCGAGCTGCGCCACCGCGGCTGGCTGGACCCCGAGCGCGTCGAGGCGACGCTCGGCTGGTACGAGGACCGCCGCGCGGCGTTCGTGGCCGTCGACGAGCCGCGCGGCAAGGCCCCGACGCTCGTCCCGATGATCGACGCCGTCACCCGCGAGGACCTCGCGTACCTGCGCGCCCACGGGCGCAACGCCCGCGGCTGGATGCACGGGCGCTCGGTCGCCGAGCGGTTCGCCTACAGGTACAAGGACCGCGAGCTGCGGGAGATCGGCCGGCGGGCGGAGGAGCTCGCCGCCGCGGCCGGTACGGTGCGGGTCATGTTCAACAACAACCGCGGGAGCGACGCGCCGGAGGCCGCGACCCGGATGCGCGAGCTGCTGGGCCAGGAGGCCGGGGTCGCGTGACGGCCGCCGACGAGCGGCTCGACGCGCTGCACGCCGAGATCCGCGCGCACAAGGCCGCCGGCTGCGGCTTCGAGCCGTGCGAGACGTGCACGAACATGGTCCCGGGCGAGGGGCCGGCCACCGCGTCGGTGGTCATCGTCGGCGAGGCGCCGGGCGCCAAGGAGGACCAGCAGGGCCGCCCCTTCGTCGGCAACGCCGGCCGCCTGCTCGACAAGCTGCTCGCCGAGGCGGGCATGGAGCGCGACGACGTCTACATCACCAACGTGGTCAAGGCGCGGCCGCCGGGCAACCGCGATCCGAGGAAGGACGAGGTCGCCCACCACTGGCCGTGGCTGGAGCGGCAGCTGGAGCTGATCAGGCCGGCGCTGCTGGTGCCGCTGGGCCGCCACGCGCTCGCCCGCTTCGCGCCCGAGGCGAGGATCAGCGAGGTGCACGGCACAGTCCTGGAGGCCGAGGGCCGGCGCCTGTTCCCGCTGTACCACCCGGCCGCGGCGCTGCACAACCCGGGGCTGCGCGAGCAGCTCGTCGAGGACGCGCGGGCGCTGGGCCGGGCGCTGGCGCCCTAGGCCGTGCGGGCGCGGGCCGCCTCCTCGAGGCCGAGCTCGGCGATCGCCGCGTCGCGCATCTTGAACTTCTGGACCTTGCCCGTGACCGTCATCGGGAACGCGTCGACGACCTTGACGTAGCGCGGGACCTTGAAGTGCGCGATCCGCCCGCGGCAGTGCTCGCGCACGGACTCCTCGGTCACGCCGGCGCCCTCGCGCGGCACGACCCACGCCATGAGCTCCTCGCCGTAGCGCTCGTCGGGCACGCCGACGACCTGCACGTCGGCGATGTCCGGGTGGGTGTAGAGGAACTCCTCGACCTCGCGCGGGTACACGTTCTCGCCGCCGCGGATGATCATGTCCTTGCTGCGCCCGACGATGTTGAGGTAGCCCTCGTCGTCCATCGTCGCCAGGTCCCCGGTGTGCATCCAGCCCTCGGCGTCGATCGCCTCGGCCGTGCGCTCGGGATCGGGTGGGAGGGCCCAATACCCCATCATCACGCTGTAGCCGCGCGTGCACAGCTCGCCGGTCTCGCCGCGCGGCACGACCGCGCCCGTGACCGTGTCGACGACCTGGACCTCGACGTGCGGGTGGACCCGCCCCACGGTGCCGACGCGCTTGTCCAGCGGGTCGTCGGCCGCCGTCTGGGTGGACACCGGCGAGGTCTCGGTCATCCCGTAGCAGATGGTCACCTCCCCCATCCCCATCTCGTCGATGACGCGCTTCATCACCTCGACCGGGCACGGCGAGCCGGCCATGATCCCCGTGCGCAGCGGCCCCGGCTCGAAGCGCGCGAAGGCGGGGTGGCCGAGCATGGCGATGAACATGGTCGGGACGCCGTAGAGCGAGGTGCAGCGCTCCTCCTGCAACGCCGCGAGCGTCGCCTCGGGCTCGAACGACGGCGCCGGCACGACCATGCACGCCCCGTGCGTGGTCGCCCCGAGGTTGCCCATCACCATGCCGAAGCAGTGGTAGAAGGGCACCGGGATCGCGATGCGGTCCTCCTCGGTGTAGCCGCAGCCCTCGCCGACGAAGAACGCGTTGTTGAGGATGTTGCGGTGGCTGAGCGTCGCGCCCTTGGGGAAGCCGGTCGTGCCGCTGGTGTACTGGATGTTGATCGGGTCCTCGGGCCGCAGCGACGCCGACCGCGCGCGCAGGTCCTCGGCGGGCACGTCGGCGCCGGCGCGCCGCAGCGCCTCCCACGAGTCGTCCTCCAGCCAGATGATGCGCTGCAGCGCCGGCAGCTCGTCGCGGACCTCGTCGACCATCGCGACGTAGTCGGAGGTCTTGAAGCTGCGCGCGGCCACGAGCACGCGACAGCCCGACTGCGACAGCGCGTACTGCAGCTCGGAGGTGCGGTAGGCCGGGTTGACGTTGACGAGCACGATGCCCGCCTTGGCCGTGGCGTACTGGACGAGCACCCACTCGGCGCAGTTGGGCGCCCAGATGCCGACCCGGTCGCCGCGCTCGAGCCCCAGCGCCAGCAGCCCGCGGGCCACCTCGTCGACGGCGGCGTCGAGCTCGCGGTAGGTTATCCGCACGCCCTGGTGGCGCACCACGAGCGCCTCGCGGTCGGGCCATCGCGCCACCGCCCGCTCCAGGTTCGCCCCGATGGTCTCCTCCAGCAGCGGCGGGTCCTGCGGCCCGCGGGCGTACGACGGCTCGGGCATGGCCGGAGGCTACTCCCGGCGCCCGCCCCTGCCTACCGGTCGTCGTGGTCGGGCGTCGGCTCGGTGGTGGTGGCCTGGGGCGTCGTCGTCGTGGCGGCGCCGCCGCCTTCGTCGGGCGCGGCCAGCGAGGCGATCTTCCACTCGCCGCCCTCGCGCACGAGCTCGACGGCGTCGTCGGACGGCGGCTGGTTGTCGGCGGTCGAGCGCACGCTGACCAGCGCGCGGCCGCCCTGCACGCCGATGTCGCCGATGCGGATGCGGGGGTTCTTGACGTCGCCCAGGCCGCGTTGCAGCGCCTGCTCGCAGGGCAGGCCGACGCCCTCCACGCGCTCGACGAGCCTGGAGGACAGCAGCTGGTCGCAGATCTCGCGGTAGTCCTTCTTGGCGGTCGCGTCGCCGAAGCGCTGCACCGCCGCGCGGACGGCCTCCTCGGGGGAGGGCTCGTCGTCGCCGCCGCAGCCGGCGAGCGCGGCGAGGGCCAGGAGGACCGCGGCAGCCAGGCGCATCACGCCGGGAAGGTACCCTGGGACCGATGGCACGCGAGCCGCTCGTCGACGGGCACGGCCGCCGGATCGGGGACCTGCGGGTCTCGGTCACGGACCGGTGCAACTTCCGGTGCCAGTACTGCATGCCCGCCGAGGGCCTGCCGTGGCTCGAGCGCTCCGAGGTCCTGACGTTCGAGGAGATCGAGCGGCTCGTGGCGCTGCTGTCCTCGATGGGCGTCCGCGACGTGCGCCTGACCGGCGGCGAGCCGCTGGTCCGCCGCGACCTCCCGCGCCTGGTCGGGATGCTGCGCCCGCTGGTCGACGACCTCTCGGTCACCACCAACGGCTTCCTGCTCGAGCGCGACGCCGAGGCGCTCGTGCGCGCCGGCGTCACGCGCTGGAACGTGTCGGTGGACTCGCTGCAGCGCGACCGGTTCTTCGAGCTGACCCGGCGCGACGCGCTGGGCCGCGTCCTCGCCGGCCTCGAGCACCTCGCGACGTTCCCCGAGGCCCACCCGATCAAGATCAACGCGGTCGGGCTGCGGGGCTTCACCGAGGACGAGGTGCTGCCGTTCGCGGCGTTCGCGCGCGAGCACCCCTACGAGGTGCGCTTCATCGAGTTCATGCCGCTGGACGCCGACCACGCCTGGGACCTCGACAAGGTCCTCACCGGCGAGGAGATCCGCGCCGCCGTCCACGAGCACTTCCCGCTCGAGGCCGAGCCGCGCGAGCCGCACAGCACCGCGCGCACCTACCGCTTCGCCGACGGCCGCGGCCGCATCGGCTTCATCAACCCGGTCTCCGAGCCGTTCTGCGGCGACTGCAACCGCATCCGCCTGACCGCTGACGGGCGCCTGCGCACCTGCCTGTTCTCGCTCAACGAGACCGACCTGCGCGCCCCGCTGCGCGCCGGGGCGAGCGACGCCGAGCTCGAGAAGACGATCCGCGACGCGGTCTGGCGCAAGGAGCTCAAGCACCGGGTCAACGACCCGGGCTTCGTGCAGCCCGCGCGGACGATGAGCGCGATCGGCGGCTAGGCGGCCACCAGGGCCAGGGCCCCGCGGCGCGCGACCGGCGCGGCCGCCACCCACGCGTCGACCTCGAGCGCCTGCAGCGTGCAGCCGCAGGCGCACGCCAGCCGCTCGAGCTCGCCCAGGTCGCGGACGACCGCCTCGGCCTCCTCGGCGCAGGCCTCGTCGGAGCAGATCAAGGTCACCAGGAACATCCGTCAACCAGGGTTGCGAGCGGCCCGGACGGACTGCACGGGATCCTGCAGGAGCGCGGCCCGCTCGCGGATCGCCGCGCGCAGCGCGCGGATCGAGGGCCGCCGCGCATCGGTGGAGCGCGTGGCCAGGAAGATCGTCCGCCCCACGGCGCCCTCGGCGATGGCCCGCACCGCGATGCCCTCGCGCTCGAGGCCCACGAGCCGGGGCAGCAGGCCGACCGCCTGCCCGTGCTGCACCAGCGCGAGGCTGATGACGCTGTCGTTGGTGCGGTGGCGGATGTCGGGGTCGAAGCCGCCGAGCTCGCGGCAGGCGCGCCGGGTGACGTCGTCCCAGCCGGCCTCGGGGTGGCCGGTGACCCACGCGTCGCCGGCCAGCTCGGCCAGCGGCACCGCCTCGGGGTGCCGGCGCGCCGCGGGGTGGCCGGCGGGCAGGACCACGGCGACGGGGTCCTCGCACAGGTCCTCCCGGTCGACGCCGGCCGGCCGCGCGCGCGGCTGGTGCTGCCACTCGTCGGCGAGCACGAGGTCGAGGTCGCCGAGCGCCAGCGCGGGCAGCGACTGCTCGGGCTCGGCCTCGACGAGCTCGCAGCGCAGCTCGGGCGCCTCGCGCGCCAGCTGCCCCATCGCCGGCATCGCCAGCTGCAGGGCCATCGACTGGAACGAGGCGATCCGCGCCCGGCCGGCCACGCGCCCGGCGCCGGCCGCCAGCTCGGCCTCCGCGACCGCGGCCCGCTCGAGCAGGGCCTCGGCGTGCCCGACGAGGACCAGCGCGGCGTCGGTGAGCCGGACGCCGCGCCCGGCGCGCTCCAGCAGCGGCTGGCCGGCCTCGCGCTCGAGCACCGCGAGCTGCTGGGAGACGGCCGACGGCGTGTAGCGCAGGGCGTCGGCGACGGCGGCGATCGTGCCGCGCGCGTGCAGCTCGCGCAGGAGGCGCAGCCGGCGGAGGTCGAGCATCGTGCAGGAACACTAATGCTTGCCCGTCAGGAATCGGAGTCGTTCCTACCGGGTCGGCTCCGGCACGATGCGCCACATGACCCGCGCGGGCACCCTCTTCTGCCTCGCCTCCGCCGCGGCGTTCGGCGCGATGGGGGTCTTCGGCAAGCTCGCCTACGACGAGCACGTGACGGTCGGGACGCTGCTGGCCGCGCGCTTCGCGCTGGCCGCCGCGCTGCTGTGGGCCTTCGTCCTGGCCACCGGCCGGCTCGGGGAGCTGCGCGCGCTGGCCCGCCGCGATGCCGCGCTGGCGTTCGGCCTGGGCGTCGCGGGCTACAGCGCGCAGGCCGGCGCGTACTTCGCCGCGCTGGACCGCCTCGACGCCTCGCTGCTGTCGCTGCTGGTCTACACCTACCCCGTCCTGGTGACCGTCGCCGCGGTGGCGCTGGGGCGCGAGCGGGCGAGCCGCCGCACCGCGGTCGCGCTGGCGCTCGCCTCGACCGGGCTGGTGCTGGTGCTCGCCGGCGCCGCCGCCGGCGCGCTGGACCCGCTGGGCACCGTCCTGGGCCTCGGCGCCGCGGTGGTCTACACCGCCTACATCCTGGTCTCCGAGGGCGTGGCCGGCCGGATCGGCGCCCTGCCGCTCAGCACGCTGGTGTGCACGGGCGCGGCGCTCACGCTCGGCCTCGGCGCGCTAGCCGCCGGCGACCTGGACCCGGGCCCGGTGACGGCCGCCGGCGCGGGCTGGCTCGTCGCGCTGGCGCTCGTCTCGACGGTCGGCGCCATCGGGCTGTTCTTCGCGGGCCTGCGCCGCGTCGGCCCCAGCGCCGCCTCGATCCTGTCGACGTGCGAGCCGGTCGTGACGGTCGCGCTGGCCTTCGCGGTGTTCGGCGAGGCGCTGGGCCCGGCCCAGCTGGCCGGCGGCGCGCTGGTGCTGGCGGCGGTCCTGGCGGTCCGGGTCGAGGTCGGACGCCGCCCGCTCGCCTCCGCGCCGCTGCCGGTACGGTCCGCCGCATGAGACGACCCATCCGGTCCGCCGTCGCCGCCGCCGCGCTGTGCCTCGCGCTGCCCGCGGCCGCCCACGCGGCGAGCACGACCGCCCCCGCCAAGGTGTTCTACCCCAACCCGGTGCAGTCGCTGCAGGACGAGACGCTCACCGACCAGAAGGACGCCGACTTCTTCTCGGCCGACCCCTTCCTGCGCACGGCGTACAAGGGCGTCACGCTGACCGATCTCGACGGCTCGGGCACGCTGACCGGCACGTACGCGAAGGTGGTGTCGGAGACCGGCACGCCGGCCCGCCAGACGAAGGACGGCTTCCTCTACACCCGCGACGACGACCGCTTCGAGCAGGTCATGGGCTACTACTGGATCACCAAGGCCCAGCACTACCTGCAGTCGCTCAAGCTCCGCCGGCCGGCCAACGCCCGCCAGCAGCTGCTGCGCATCAACCAGTACGGCGGCGACAACTCGTTCTACCGCGAGGGCTCCAACAAGCTGACGATCACGCTCGGCAAGGGCGGCGTCGACGACGCCGAGGACGGCGAGGTCATCGTCCACGAGTACGGCCACGCCGTGCAGGACGACCAGGTCCCGGGCTTCGGCTCCACCCTCGAGGCCGGCTCGATCGGCGAGGCGTTCGGCGACTACCTGGCCGTCGAGGTCTCCACCGCCGTGACCGGCAGCACGTTCCAGTGGCCGTGCGTCGCCGACTGGGACTCGGTCTCCTACACCCGCGGCCCGGTCCACTGCCTGCGGCGGCTGGACTCGGCCAAGCACTACCCCGAGGACGTCAAGGGCGAGGTCCACGCCGACGGCGAGATGTGGTCGGCCGCGCTGTGGCAGGCCCGCCAGGCGATCGGCGACCCGATCACCGCCGACCGGATCATCGTCGACGCGCAGTTCGACTTCACGCCGGACATCAGCTTCCGCGACGCCGCGCTGAAGACGATCGCCGCCGCCGGGTCCAACACCAAGGCCGCCAACGCCTTCCGCAAGGCGTTCACGGATCGCGGCTTCCTCGGCTAGCGCAGGCCCTTCGTCGGCGCCGGACGCTCAAACCGGGCGTCCGGCGTCCGACAACCCTGGGCATGGATGTCCTGCTGGAGCGTGCCCAGCCGGTCGACGTCGTGCTGGACGGCGGCTGGCGGCTGACCGCCCACGTGGCGAACGTCGGCCTCGACCACGTCGACCTCTCCGTCGACGGCGCCTTCGAGCTCCCCGGCCAGCTGCGCTGGTGCGGGGCGACCATCGCGTGGCGGACGCCCGGCGGGGCGGCGCAGCGCCGCGGGATGCTGGTCGCCCACGGCCGCGGCATGCGGCTGCACTCCACCGAGGGGCCGGTCAACGTCCAGCGCCGCCGGTTCGTGCGCGTGCCGGTCGAGGTGACCGCCGCGGTGATCGCCGAGGACCGGCGCCTGCTCACCCGCACGCGCGACCTGAGCATCGGCGGCATGCTGCTCACGACGGCCGAGACGCTCGGCGTCCACGAGCACGTGCGCTTCGCCGTCGAGCTCGGCGACACGACGATCAGCGGCGACGGCGAGGTCGTGCGCGGCACCGCCGAGGGCTCCCGCGCGGTCCGCTTCGAGAAGCTCGACCCGGGCGCCGAGCAGGCGATCTCCCGCTTCGTGGCCGAGCGCCAGCGCTCGATGGCGCTGGGCCACCGCCACCGCCGCGCGGCCCTCGCCGCCGGCGAGCTGCGCCGCATGGACCGCGCCGAGCGCGCGCGCTTCTAGGAGACCCCTCCTAGCGCCCGAGCAGCGCCCCGGCCTGCAGCAGGTCCTCGGGCCGGTTGACGTTCAGGAACGCGTCGGGGTCGGACGCCTCGAGCAGCTTGACGCCCAGCCCGCGGACGACGTCGGTCGTCCGCGCGGCGTGGTCGAAGGTCTCCAGCCCGCGCAGCGCCGAGGGCGCGTAGCGCGCGCACAGCGGCTGCAGCCGCCCGTGGGCGACCGGCACGACGCCGGGCGCGCCCTCGAGGTCGACGGCCAGCAGCTCGCCCAGCGTCGCGGCGTCGACCAGCGGCAGGTCGACGGCGACGACGAGCACCGGCCGCCCGCGCGCGAGCTTCAGCGCGTGGACGACGCCGCACAGCGGGTGCTGGGGCTCGTCGGGCTCGATCCAGACCTGGGCGTGGCCGACCAGCGACGGCAGCAGCGTGTCGCGCTTGGCGACCACCGCGACGTCGTCGACGACCTCGTGCAGCGCCTCGAGCACGTAGGCGATCAGCGGTCGGCCCTCGAGCTCGACCATCGCCTTGTCGCCGCCGATGCGGCGGCCGTCGCCGCCGGCGAGCACGACGCCGACGTGCGCGGGGCGGTCCGCGACCGCGACGCGTGTGGCGCGCCGCGCCGTCCAGCAGCGTGCCGAGCACCTGCGTGGTGTGCAGGCCCAGCTGCTCGATCGTGGTGTTGACCAGCAGCTTCATCATGTGCAGCTGGTTGGACGGCAGCTGCGCGACGCGCCGGCAGAGCGCCAGCGCGCGCTCGTCGAGCTCGGCCTCGGGCGCGCACTCCGACGCCAGCCCCCACTCGACCGCGCGGCGGCCGTCGAGCGCGTCGCCGGTGAGCAGCAGCCGCTTGGAGCGCTCCAGGCCCAGCCGGTAGGTCCACATCGCGGTCGTCGGCGAGCCCCAGACCCGCGCCGGCGGGTAGCCGATGCGGCAGTCCTCGGCGCAGACGATCAGGTCCGAGCACAGCGCGAAGTCCGTGCCGCCGCCGACGCAGAAGCCGTGGACCTGGGCGACGACGGGCTTGGGCGAGCGCCACAGGGCCATGTAGGTGTCGACGAAGCGCGACATCATCTGGAAGTCGCCGATCGGGTCCCACGGCGCGCCCGCCTCGGCCTCCTCCATGACCTCGGCGCCCCAGCCGATGTCGTAGCCGGCGCAGAACGCGCGGCCGGCGCCGCGCAGCCGCACGACGCGCACCTCCGGGTCCTCGATCGCGCGCCGCAGACCCTCGCGCACGTGCTCGGCCAGCTGCGCCGTGATGGCGTTGAGCCGGTCGGGCCGGTTGAGCGTGAGCGTCGCGACGCCCGCGTCCGCCTCGTAGAGCACCGGGTCGGGCATGGCCGCGCAGAGCCTAGTATCTGTGCCATGGAGTCGTTCGAGGCCCGCCCCTGGCTGCGCTGCTACCGGTGCTGGTCCCAGGACCTCGAGGTGCAGGTCCACTACGAGGGCATCCACCGCATCGACCCCGTGACCGGCGGGCGCGCGGAGACCATCGACGAGCTGCAGGAGGCCGTCGTGCAGTGCCTGGAGTGCATGCACGACCAGCCGCACCTGACGTTCGCCGACGAGCGCGTGCAGCCGGTCGAGGACCGCTGGGAGCGCATGATCGCGGGCACCCCCTGGGTCGCCTCCTGCACGGTCACCGTGGACGCCGACGAGGTCGAGACCTGCTCGGGCCCCGAGGCCGGCGACGCGCTGTCCTACGCCGCCTTCGGCGACCACGGCACGCGCGAGTTCTTCACCCACGTGCGCTTCCACAAGCACGAGGACGACAACCGCATCGTCGTCCACCTGCTCGTCGAGCTCTACGCGCGCAGCCTCGAGGAGGCCACCGAGGTGCTCGAGGGCGCCGCCCGCGGCCACCTGACGATCACCTCGCTGGCCGAGGAGTCGCGGCCCCCGGCCGCGGCCGAGGACCGCCACTAGCCTCGGCTACTGGCCGGCGCCCACCGCCTCGACGACGTCGACCTTCGACGCGCGGCGGGCCGGGGCGACCGCGCCGACGACGCCGACGGCGACCGCCAGCCCGAGCAGCACCACCAGCTGGAGCACCGGGACGCTGAACCCCAGGCCGAGGTCGTCGAGCGCCAGCGTCGTGAGGTACGCGAACACCAGGCCCACCACGATGCCGAGGATCCCGCCGATCACCGAGGTGATGACGCTCTCGTAGCGCACCAGCCGCCGGACCTGCTCGGCGGTGGCGCCGATCGCGCGCAGGACGCCGAGCTCGCGGGTGCGCTCGTGCACCGCCAGGTACAGGCTGTTGGCGATGCCGAAGAGCGAGATCACCACGCTCATGGCCAGCAGCGCGTACAGCAGGTAGACGATGCGGTTGAACTGGTCGCCGATGAAGTCCTGGTACTGCTGCTTGTTGCGGACCTTGGCCGACGGGAACGCCCGCATGGCCGCCTCGACGCTCGCCTGGACCTTCGCCTTGTCGGCGCCCGGCTCGTCCTTGACGTAGAAGCCGATCGGGTCGGTCACCGACGACAGCGCGCTGAACGTCCGGTAGTCGACGATCACGCCGGTGAGCAGCTGCGGGTCGCGGTAGATGCCCAGGACGCGCAGCCGCAGCTCGCGGCCGGTGGCCGCCTTGACGTTGAACGCGTCGCCGCGCACCAGCCCGTGCGTCAGCGCGAACTGCTCCTCCACGACGGCGGTGCCCGGCCCGATCCACGAGACCAGCTGGTCGTTGCCGTCGACCCACTGGAAGTCGTACATCAGCGGCAGGGTCCGCGGGTCGGTGCCGTTGAGGATGTCGTTGAGCTGGTCGGCCCCCTTGCCGTCGACCTGGATCTGGTCGGCGTACTGGGCGGTCGTGGCGCGCACGCCGAGCGTCGCCCGCGCGCGGCCCTCGGCCTCGCGTGAGATCGGCGTGCCCTGGTCGGAAGTGACGATCATGTCCGCCTTGAAGCGGTCCTCGATGCTGCCGGTGAACGAGGACTTCAGGCCGTTGGCGAAGACCGCGACGAAGACCACGAGGCCGAGGCCGACCATGA
>JACRMD010000080.1 GCA_016215085.1 Solirubrobacterales bacterium
GCCGGCCGGGTTCGCGAGCGCGGCGCTCGGCCCGTTCGAAAACGACACGGTGCCCGAGCTCGTGCGCGCGGTGCTCCGAGCGTTGCCCGGACTCCGCGGACGCGTGCTCGCCGGCGATCGGCCGCTCGCGGGTCGCGCGGGTGCGGGTCGTGGGGGAGGGCGGCCCGGTGACGGTGCGCGTGCTCTGCCGCCGGCCCGACGCGCGCGGGTCGCTGGTCGCCGCCGACCGCGCCCAGGTCGCGTCCCCACGGGCGGGTGGGGCGGGTGGGGCCGCCTCCCGCGTCTGCGCGCGCCGGGTGACCCTGCGGACAGGGCCCGGCGGCCCGCTGATCGCGTCGGCCTTCGCCGGCCAGCCGGTGACGGTCCTCGAGCGGCGCGGCGGGTGGGCGCGCGTGAAGACGGACCTCGGCCACGCCGGGTGGCTGCGCGCGGCCGCCCTCTGCGCTGGCTAGGCGCGCGGCCTGGTCGCCACGGCGCGGTGGCGCACGGGCCGCCCCGCTCGGACGTCGCCGGGTCGCCTACGGCTGGGCCGGCGGCGGCGCGCCCCGCGCCGCCATGTCGCGCTCGTAGGCGAGCTCGGTGCGGATGCCCATCGCCGTCAGCAGCTCGTCGGCGTGGGCGAGGTCGCGGGCGTCGGCCACCGCGGCCGCCAGGCGCGCGGCCGAGCGCATCGCGACGAGCGGGTCGAAGACGACGAGGCGGCCGCCGTCGGGCGTGAGCTCGACGGAGCGGCGGCCGTCGCGGATCGGCACGGTGCCGGTCATGCCGCGCGCGCAGCGCACGGCCATCGCGCTGGCCTCGGTCGTGACGTGCTCGAGCGCTCCCTCCACGCGCTCGAGGCCCGCATCGGGCAGCGGCAGGTCGCCGAGGCCGCCGCCGGCCTCCTGGACCTCCAGCAGGCGCTCGACGACCTCGGCGGGCCGCAGCTCGCCGTCGCAGCCGGCGCCGAAGACGATGCCGATCGACGGCGTCTCCAACGCGCCGGCTGCCGCGAGCAGCACGGCGTCGGCGAGCGGGCTGGCGAGGCCGGCCTCGTGGCCGTGGGCGAGGACGTCGCCGCCGACGTCGAGCAACACCACCAGGTCGCAGTCCAGGCGCGCGGCCGCGGCGTCGAGCCCGGCGGCGACCGTGCGCGGCCCGGGGTTGGGGTCGACGAGCAGCGTCGGCTCGCCGAGGAAGCGCGCCATGTCGGCCTCGCAGAAGCGGAAGCCGCCGGGCCCGGTGGTGTCGGGGCCGGCCAGGGCGACGGCCTCGTGCAGCACCTCGGCGCCGGCGACCTCGTCGAGCCGGCGCGGGCCGGGCAGCGGGTCGACCGGGCGGCGCTCCCACGTGAGGCCGCCGACGACCGCGTCGGTCCCGAGAGCGCGCGCGGCCTCGGCCGCCGCGAGCGCGCCGACGACGTCCCCGCCGCCGCCGATCCCGACGACGAGCGCGCGGCGCGCGGCCCCGACGATGGCGCCGGCGTCGGCCATCAGCGGACGCTCCTCGCGCCGAGTGTCGACGTGATGGCCCCAGGAGGCATCAATTCGACACTCGCCGGGTGGGCGGGAGTGGAGCGCGCGGTGGCGCGCGCGAGCGCGCGGCGCGCCGCCTCCTCCTCCTGAAGGCGGCGCGCGACGCTCACGATGCGGCTAGACGAGCGCAGGGACGCGCGAGTCGCAGATCTCGGCGATCTGCTCGGCGGCGCGGTCGAACTCGTCGTCGGAGAGCACCGGGGTGCCCTCGAACGGCAGCTCGCGGCTGATCTCCAGCCAGGAGCGGCACCCGCCGAACTCGTCCTTGACGCGGACGGTGACCGGGCGGGGGATGCGGTAGGTGCGCAGGAGCAGGACGTGCAGCGGATGACGGCGCTTCCAGGCGAGGCGCTTCTCCGCGTAGTCCGGCGTCCACACGTAGTAGGGGGACAGCTCACAGACCGAACGGGGGTCCGTGATGGTCCAGGAGTCGGCGACCTCGGCCCAGGCGCGGACGCGGACGCGGTCCGGCTGGCCGATGCCGCCGTCACGCGTCAGCGCGTGCAGGGGCGGCTCGCCGTCGGGCCAGACGCCCTCCTCGAGGGCACGACGGAGCTCGGGCTGGTGCGACTCGCGAACGAGGTCGTACCGCTGGTGGTCGAAGGTCGGGTAGAGGAAGAAGCGGTCGTGCTCGAGGCTGAAGTGGTGGGCCTCCTCGCCCACCCCGCCCTTGCGGAGCGTGATCAGCTGCTCGCCCTCGGCGAGCGCGCGAACGGTGACCGCCCATTCCTTGAAGGCAATAGGCATAGATGCGGAGTCAGGGAATAGATGACGACAGAAACCCGCCGCGCAGTCCGGTACCCGGACAGGAGCGGCGGGAGTGACCACGATTGTCACACAGGTCCGTCGAATACCCAAATGGCCCAGCGAATCACCGGTTTTCCGGCTGACGTTGTTGGCGCGTAGCCGCTCGGCTACTCGTCAATTCGCCGGTCGGCGAACCGTTCGTAGGCCTCGAGCAGGGCCGCGAAGTCGTCGTCGCCGCGTCCCGAGGAGACCGTGGCCTGCAGCGCGTCACGCGCCGCAGATGCCGCCGGGAACGGCACGCCCGCGCGATCGGCCTCCTCCAGGCAGAGCCGGACGTCCTTGAGCATGTGCTCGGCCTTGAAGAGCGTCGTCCAGTCGTGGCGGCGCATCGGGCCGGCCTTCAGGCCGAGCATCACCGAGCCGCCGGAGCCGGCGGCCATGATCTGCTCGAGCGCGTCGAGGTCGACGCCCGCGGCCGAGCCCAGCAGCAGCGCCTGCGCCAGCGTCGCCGCGTTGGCGGCGGCCACCGCGTTGTTGATGAGCTTGATCGTCTGGCCGTGGCCGAGCGGCCCGA
>JACRMD010000025.1 GCA_016215085.1 Solirubrobacterales bacterium
CAGCCGCGCGAGGTCGCGCCCACGCTGGCGGTCATCGCCGGCCTGCTGGCCGTCGCGGTCTACGGCGTGCTGCGCGACAGCTCGCCGGCCACGCTGAACAACGTGGCGTTCGCGCTGTTCCACGTGGCGATCCTGACCGCCGGCGCGTGGCCGGCGCTCGCGCGGCCGGACGCGCCGCCGGCCGCCGCGGTGGCCGAGGAGCCGCATGCGGCGGCGCGGCGGCGGGCAGCCTGACCGGGTGGCCGCCCGCGCACGCTGCTACCGTTCCCGCGTCGCTGCATGACCGACGACGACTCCAGCCGAAGTAGCGCCGGACATCCCGGCGCAGCGCCGTGACCGCGCTCCTGCTCCTCGCCGTCGCGGCCCTGATCCTCGTCAACGGCTTCTTCGTCGCGGCCGAGTTCGCCCTCGTGCGCTCGCGCCGCAGCACGTTCGAGGAGGAGGCCAAGGAGGGCTCCAAGCCCGCGCAGCGCGCGCTGGCGGTCATGGAGGACCTCAACCAGTACCTGTCGGCCTGCCAGTTCGGCATCACGCTCGCGTCGCTGGGCATCGGCTTCCTGGGCGAGCCGGCCATCGCCACGCTCGTCGAGCCCGCATTCGGCGACCTCTCCCACGGCCAGGCCGTCGCGCTGTCGATCGCCATCGCCTACATCGTGGTCACGGCGTTCCACATCACGATCGGCGAGCAGGTCCCCAAGATCTTCTCGATCGTCCACGCCGAGGCGACGGCCAAGCGGATCGCCCGGCCGCTGCTGTGGTTCAACGCGGCGATGCGCCCGTTCATCTCGCTGCTGAACCGGGCCTCCAACGCCATCCTGCGCGTGCTCAAGGTCGATCCCGACGCGGCCGGCGCCGAGGGCGCGACGCCCGACGAGCTGCGCGTGATGATCGCCCAGGCCCGCGCCGGCGGCCAGCTGGACCCGGGCGAGGCGGGCATGCTCTCCGGCGTCTTCCACCTGCACGAGCAGGAGGCGCGGCAGGTCATGACGCCGATCCCCGCGGTGGTGACCGTCGACCTCTCCGAGGACGTCGAGACCGCGATCCGCCGCTGCGTCTCGTCCGGCCACACGCGGCTGCTCGTCACCGAGGACGAGAACCAGGACCGCGTGCGCGGCATCGTCCACGCCAACTCGCTGGCCCGCGCGCTGATGGCCGAGGGCCCCGAGGCGTCGCTGGAGCCACTGGTGCGCGAGGCCGTGATCGTCCCCGAGACCAAGCCGCTGGACGACCTGCTCGCCGACCTGCAGCGCCAGCGCTCGTCGATGGCCGTGGTCGTCGACGAGTACGGCCGCGTCGCCGGCATCGTCACCGTCGAGGACATCATCGAGGAGGTCGTCGGCGAGATCGACGACGAGACCGACCCGGCCGGCGGCCACATCCGGCGGCTGGCCAACGGCGACTGGTTCGTGCGCGGCCACGTCGCGGTCACCGACCTCCTGGACTACGGCCTCGAGCTGCCGGTGGACACCGACGCCTACAACTCGGTCGGCGGGTTCGTCTTCGCCGAGCTCGGCCGGCTGCCCAAGCGCGGGGACACCATCACCGCCGACGGCTACTCGATCCGGGTGGAGTCGGTGCGCGAGAACCGCATCGAGGCCGTGCGCATCCGCGAGCGCCGGCCGCAGACGGCCTAGCGCCCGAAACGAACGCGGAAGTTCGCGCAAGTTCTCCGCCGGGACTGCGTTGAGGCTCTTCGACCCCGCCCGTGGGACGGCGGGGCCCCCACATACCGCCGCCCGTGGGACGGCGGCGGATCACGGAGAGAGTGGATCGGGGTGGGTCCACTGGACGCATCGGCGGCCGGCTCGCGAGAGCCGGCCGCTGGTCCTTAACAGCCTGAGGCCCGCCCTTGCCGCGCGGACCACGTGCGCGAGTCAGGCGGGCCCCAGCCCCCGTAGGCAACCGGCCCGCTCTCCGCGGGCCGGTCGGTGCTTCTGGGAGGAGGTGCACGTGCGAGTACGTTCGCACCGTCGAGTTTCCTCGCCTTCCTGAAGCGCGGCTAAAAGTTGAGCCCATGTTGAGTTGAGGTTCGACACGGGTTGCGCGGCGAACGGCGCCGTTCGGTAGCGTCGCGCCCGATGGACGCGACACCCTTCCACCGCGGCGGCACGCCCGACGGCGAGCCCGTCGTCCTCATCCACGGGTTCTCGGGCACCTGGCGCAACTGGGTCCCGGTCCTCCCGGCTCTCGAGCGGGAGTTCGACGTGCTGGCCGCCGGCCTCGCCGGCGACCACGGCTGCCCCGGGCTGCCGGGCGAGGCCGAGGTCGGCGTCCGCGCGGACGACGACCGCGAGGCCAAGCGCCTGCGCCGCCAGTTCGGCGCCTCGTACTGGATCGGCCAGCGCTCGGCGGGCATCCGCCACCTGCTCGCGCGGCCGCGGTTCCGGCGCTTCGCGCTGCGCGACGTCATCGCCCACGGCGAGCGCGTCCCGCCGGCCGAGGCGATGGCCATGGCCGAGGGCCAGGCCGGCTGCGAGATCTTCTGGGACCTCTTCAACGCGATCGAGGAGGCCGGTCCGCCGGTGGCGTTCGACGGCATCGACGTGCCGACGCTGATCGTGTGGGGCACCGCGGACCGCATCCTGCCGCTGAAGACCTGCGCCGACGGCTACCGGCGGCTGCTGCCGCACGCCGAGTGGCGGCTGCTCAACGGGCTCGGCCACATCCCGATGTACGACGACCCGGCCCTGGTCGCCGACGTCATCGCCGGCCACGTGCGGCGCGTCGAGGCCGGGGCGGCTACGCCCGCGGCAGCCCGTCCATCCGCCTGATCCACGCCTTCAGCCGCGGGAAGCCGCCGTCGAGCGCCAGGTGCTCGACGAGGACCCCGTGGAAGAGGTCGTCGTCGGGCTCGCGCGGGACCGCGAACTTCAGGAACGGGTAGGCGCACAGGTCGGCGGCCCCGACCTGGTCGCCGAACAGGAAGTCGCGGCCGTGCAGCAGCGCCTCGAAGCCGTGGCGCCAGGCGCGCAGCTGCTCGGCCCAGGCGGGGATGCGGGCGTCGTCCGGCGCGCCCGCGCGCCGCGCGCCGTCGATCGCGTTCGGCGGCACCTTCCAGACGAAGTTGAAGAAGCTGACGAAGCCGTCGACCTCGCGTCGGGCGGCGTCGCCGGCGGGCCACAGCGGCGGGTCCGGCCACGTGCGGTCGATCCAGGCGACGATCGGCATGGAGTCGGTGAGGACGCGGCCGTCGGCCTCGACGACCGGCACGAGCTCCTGGCCGCTCACCGCGCGGATCCCGCTGCGGTCCTCGGGGTCGTGCGTGATCCAGGTGACGTCCGTGACGCCCTTGAGGCCGAGGGCGAGCGCGACCCGCTCGGCGTTGGTCGAGTCCGGGATGGTGTGGATCCGCATGGGCGCGAATCATGGTCGCGGCGAGGCGTAAGCGCCACTCGACCTGTTGACGGTGGCCGTAAGCTGCGCTGCATGCTTCACGCGGTGACCGAGGGCGAGGCCGCCGCGAGCGCCGTGCCGGCGCTCGACGTCCGCCGGCTGCGCGTGCTGCGCGCCGTCGCCGAGCACGGCTCGTTCGCCGCCGCTGCGGCCGAGCTGCAGTACACCCCGTCGGCGATCTCCCAGCAGGTCGCGGCGCTCGAGCGCGAGGCGGGCGCGGTGCTCGTCGAGCGCGGCCCGCGCGGCGCCCGGCTCACGCAGGCCGGGCTCGTGCTGGACCGCCACGCGGCGATCGTGCTCGGCCAGCTCGCCGCGGCGCGCGCCGAGCTCGACGACCTCGCGCGGCTGCGTGCCGGCGTCCTGCGCCTGGCGGCCTTCGAGTCGGGCTGGTCGTCGCTCGTGCCCGCGGCGGTGTCGGCGTACCGCGAGCGCCATCCCGGCGTCGAGCTGCAGCTGGCCGAGCACGACCCGGTCGCCGGCGTCGCCGCCGTCCGCGCCGGCGCCACCGACCTCGCGCTCGTCTTCGAGCCCAACGCCGTCGGCGAGCTGGAGGGGTTGCAGCGCACGGTGGTCTGCGAGGACCCGCTGTGGGCGGTGCTGCCGGCCGGCCACCGCCTCGCCTCGCGCGCCGTCGTGCGGCTGGCCGACCTCGCGGGCGAGCCGTGGGTGGCGCCGACGGCCTTCTGCGCGCAGGTCGTCCGCCGCGCCTGCGCGGCCGCCGGCTTCGACCCCGACGTCGTCTTCTCCAGCGGCGACTACGGCGCGATCCAGGGCTTCGTCGCCGCCGGCGCGGGCGTCGCGCTCGTGCCCCGGCTCGCGCTCACCGGCAGCGACCGCATCGTCGCGCGCCCGGTCGAGGGCGGCCGCCCGTCGCGCACGATCGCGACGATCACCGTGCCCGAGGGCCCGCGCCCGGCGACCGCCGACGCGATGCTCGCGGTGCTCCGCGAGGCCGCGGACGCGCTGCTGGGCTGAGCAAGCTGGTCCTTGGTGCCTTTTGGCCCCTACCAGGGCCCCAATCCACCAATGGCACGCTTCGCCGATGCCCGCGTGCTCATCACGGCGCCCACGGCGCCCGCCGCGAGACCGGCCAGCGCCCAGCCGAACCCGCCGAGCGGCCGGTAGCCGGGCGCGTCGTCGGGGTCCATCTGGAAATTCAGCGGGGCGATCGCGCGGAGGACCAGGACCGCCGCGGCGGCCATCACGAACAGCGTCGCGATCGTGGCAGCGCCTCGCGCAATGCGCCTCGGCGTGGCGGACCGCCCGCGCGCGGTCAGCACGGCGAGCAGCACCGCGGCCCCGCACAGCGCGACGAGCAGCACGTCCCCGACGGTCATCCACTCCCACCCGTTGGAGACGGGCGCGCCGTCGTCGCCCGGCACGAGATCGCTGTCCGGCACGACCCACGGGCGCCACAGCGAGGCGAGCGTCCCCGCGGCGCCGACGACCAGCAGCGCAGCGCCGGCTCGTGCGACCGGGGGAGGAGCCTGCGCGCCGGTCGAAGCCACGCGGCCACGATACCTGCGCCGTGGGTCGCTGAAGCATTCGTGCCCCCATGGGGGCCACAACCCTTCAGCGAGCGAGTAGGTTCGCCACGTGCGCGCCGGCGACGTGGTGTGGAATCCGCTGAGCGGCGAGAAGGCGATGGTCGTCGAGTCGGCGCGCGACACCGGCGGCGCGCGCATCGTCACCGACTTCGCCGTCGAGGCCGGTGGGTTCGTGCCCGGCGGCGAGCACGTGCACGACCACTGTGAGGAGCACTTCGAGGTGCGCGCCGGCCGGATGGCGTTCCTGCTCGGCGGCGAGGAGCGGGTGCTGGACGCCGGCGAGCAGCTGACGGTCCCGCGCGGAACGTGGCACCGCTGGTGGAACCCCGGCGACGACGAGGCGGTCGCGCGCGTGCGCGTCGAGCCGGCGCTGCGGTTCGAGGAGGCGATACTCGCCTACTGGGGCCTCTGCGCCGACGGGCACACGAACGCTGAGGGGCGCCCGTCGCCGCTGTTCGGCGCGCTGCTCGCCACGCGCTACCGCGACGAGATCCGCTACCGGCAGCCGCCGGACCTCGTGCAGCGCACGATGTTCCCGACGCTCGCCGCGGTCGCCCGCCGCCGGGGGCTCGGCGCCGTGCTGGATCGCTACCTCGACCTGGACACGCACCCGACCGCCCAGGCCGGCCTCGGGCGGCTGCCCGAGCGGGTGATCGGTGGCGCGGCGGAGCACAAGATCACCCGGGAACTGCCGGCGGATGCCGCCGGCTGGCGCATCTGGATGGTCTCCAACGGGGCGTGCGACGACGTTCGCCTGCGCGAGAAGGCCCAGGCGCTGGGCCACGCCGCGTTCCTGAGCGAGCGCCCGGAGGACGACGAGCTGCGGCTGGACGCGTTCTTCGACGCGACGACCGCGGACGTCGGCGCCGCGGCGGAGGAGGCGTTCGACCGGTTCGCCGATGCCGGCCCGCAGGGCGGGACCTGGTACGTCGGGTTCGAGACGTTCGAGCCGTTCTACGCGGTCGATCGTGCGTGGCACGTCGACGTGGGGCTCTGGCCGGGTCCCGGGACCGGCGATCGCCTGGCCTTCCTCCCGCCCGGCCTCGACGGTCGCATGGAGACGCGGCACGGCGCGTCGCGGCACATCGTCTCCGCCGACGTGCAGAGCACGTCGGCGCGGCTGGCCGAGCACCTCGTGCACGACCGCATCCGCGCGGCTGCCGCGAACGCGGGCCGGCAGATCGAGATCCACCACACGACCACGGTGTGGCGTGAGGAGCGCGGCCGCTAGGAGCGGCCGCCGGTCCGCCTCGTCAGGAGACGACCCTCAGCGCGCTGGCGTACGTCCCGCCGAGCCCGGGCTGGACGGCCATGTGCAGGTAGCCCGCGCCCTCCAGCTGGCGGGCGTGGGCGAGCGGCCCGGCGTCGAGGACCCGCAGGCCGGCGCTCTCGGCGAGGCGGCGCACCTGGGCCTTGGCGTCCTCATCGTCGCCGGCGACGAACACGTCGAGCGGCTGGCCCGCCACCTCGCCGGCCACGAGCGAGCCGGCGAACGTCGTGTTGAACGCCTTGACGACCTTCGCGCCCGGCGCCTTCTGCGCGATCTCCTGCGCGGCCGAGCCGGCCTCGACCGTGAGCGGGGCGTAGGTCTGCGGGTCGACGGGGTTGGTGATGTCGACGACGGTCCTGCCGGCGAGCTGGTCGGCGTAGCGGCCGAGCACGTCATCGAGCGCCTGGTACCAGACCGCGAGCACGACGACGTCGCCCTGGAGCGGGTCGCCGACGGTCCCGGCGCGCACGTCGCCGGACAGCTCGGCCGCCAGGGCCTCGGCCTTCTCGGCCGCGGTGCCGAGCAGCGTGACGGTGTTGCCGCCGGCCAGGGCGCGGGCGGCGATGCCGCGGGCCATGTTGCCGGTGCCGATGATCGTGATGTCCATGTCGTCGCCTTTCGAGGGGGAGTGCCGGGTCTCCGACGAGGATGGCCCACGCAGCGCGCGCCCACCATGGGCGGACCGCGCGGATCCATGGACTTCCTGGGCGCGGCGCGGGCGGGCTACTCGACGAGCGCCGCGAGCCGGTCCAGCGACTCGTTCCAGCCGACCTCGTTGTCGGCCGGCCGCACCCCCGCCGGAACGCCCTCGTGGATCGCGACGAGCTCGGTGCCGCCGCCGGGCGCGTCGGCCAACGTGATGGTGATGCGCATCTCGCCGGCCATCGCAGGGTCGTCGGTCTCGAACGCGTCGGCCTCGACCACCAGCTCGTCCGGCACGAGCGAGACGAAGCGGCCGCGATAGGTGTCGGTGTGCTCGCCGCTCTTGCCGTCGCGCGACGGGTCGTCGTAGGTCAGCGACACGCGGATCGCGCCGCCGACGCGCGCGTCGAACTCGTGGACCTCGCAGCGCAGCCCCGACGGGACCCTCCACGCGGCCACCGCGGCGGGGTCCACCAACCCGGGCGCGTGGACGTGCGTGGTCCTCGACGACGTGCCCGCCCTGTTCGGCACCCGCGGGCTGGTGAAGATCCGCGGGGCGATCGACGGCGAGCCGTTCACCGGCGCGCTGATGGCCCAGGGCGACGGCACCCACCGGCTCCCGGTCCGGGCGGCGCTGCGCAAGGCGATCGGCAAGGAGGCGGGGGACACCGTCCACGTCCGGATCGACGAGCGGATCGGGTAGGCGCCGCGAGCCGACCCGTAGTTCGCCCGGTCGGCGAGGCGGGGGACCGCCGATGGCAGGACGGGCGCCCGGTGCGACCGTCGACCGGTGCCCTCCCCGCCACTGAGCCTGGGCCTGGTCGCGACCTCGCGCAAGCCCGACGAGCACCGGCTCCCGATCCACCCCGCCCACTTCGACCGCCTCGACCCCGAGCTGCGCGGGCACATCCTGCTCGAGCGCGGCTACGGCGAGCGCTTCGGCGTCGCCGACGCGGCGCTCGCGCCCCTCGTGGGCGGCCTGCGCTCCCGCGAGGAGCTGCTGGAGGAGTGCGACGTCGTCGTGCTGCCCAAGCCGGTCGCCGAGGACCTCGCCGAGCGCCGCGAGGGCACCGTCCTCTGGGGCTGGCCGCACTGCGTCCAGGACCACGAGCTCACGCAGCTTGCGATCGACCGGCGCCTGACGCTGATCGCCTGGGAGGCCATGAACTTCTGGACCGACGAGCAGCACTTCAGCCTGCACGTGTTCCACAAGAACAACGAGATCGCCGGCTACTGCTCGGTGCTGCACGCCCTGCAGCTCGTCGGCGCCACGGGCGCCTACGGCCGTCGCCTGCGCGCGGCCGTCATCAGCTTCGGCGCGACCGCGCGCGGGGCGGTGACCGCGCTGTTCGCGATGGGGATCCACGACGTGACCGTGCTGACGCACCGCAGCGTCCCGGCCGTCGCCGCGCCGATCGCCCCCGCCCGCCTCGTCCACTACGAGCCGGACCCGCAGCACCCCAACCGGCCGGTCGCGCTGCTCGGCCACCGGATCACGCCCGTCGCCGACGTCCTCGCCGAGCACGACGTCGTCGTCAACTGCATCCTGCAGGACACCGACCACCCGCTGGTCTTCGTCCACGACGTCGAGCTCGCCGCCTTCGCGCCGGGCAGCCTCATCATCGACGTGTCGTGCGACACCGGCATGGGCTTCGAGTGGGCCCGCCCGACGTCGTTCGCCGAGCCGATGCTGACCGTCGGCGAGGGCGTGCGCTACTACGCCGTCGACCACACGCCGTCGTACCTGTGGGACTCGGCGACGTGGGAGATCAGCGAGGCGCTGATCCCGTTCGTGGCCACGGTGATGGGCGGGGAGGCCGCCTGGGACGCCGATTCGACGATCCGCCACGCGATCGAGGTCCGCGGCGGCGTCGTGCAGAACCCGAAGATCCTGTCCTTCCAGGCCCGCGCGGCGGCCTTCCCGCACGCGCCGGCTACCTGCTGAGGTCGACGACCCGCTCGCCGGCGTCGACCGACGCCCGCGTGCCCGGCGTGTCGGACGGGTCCATGGCGGCGAACACCGCGGCGCCCTGGTCGAGGTCCTCCTTGCTGTCGAAGAGCTGCAGGACGACGGCCGTGCCCTGGTCGCGGTCGTAGATGACCTGCAGCCCCTTGGCGTTGACCCCGGGCGGCGGGCCGCCCTCGGACTCGATGCGGGCCTGCAGACCGTCCATCCGCTCGGCCGCGACATCGGTGAACCGGACAACGCGCACGAACATGGCAACGCTCCTTGGTCGAACCGAGGCCGAGCGTAGACCCGCCGGGCGGCGCCCCGCCAGTCCAGGCTTCGGCTAGTGCAGGCGCTCGTCGACCACGTACTGGTCGCCCTCGAAGATCGCGATCCCGACGATCCGGCCGTCGCGGACGCGGTAGGCGTTGGCGCGGTGGATCTCGATCGGGTCCCCATCGGTGAGGAAGCGCTCGCGGACCACGAGCACGACGCGGTCGTCGCTGGCCAGCATGTCGATGAGCTCGAGCTCGATGCGGCCGGCGAAGCGCTCACGGACCGTCGA
Organism: Solirubrobacterales bacterium; assembly: GCA_016215085.1. Taxonomy (GTDB): domain Bacteria; phylum Actinomycetota; class Thermoleophilia; order Solirubrobacterales; family Solirubrobacteraceae; genus Baekduia. The sequence continues at coordinate 9,366 of JACRMD010000025.1, forward strand.
GATGTAGTCGACGGCGGCCGCCTTCCCGCGGTGGCGACCCGCGAACGGGCCGCGGCCGGGGATGCGGACCTCGAGGTCGTCGGCGAAGAAGCCGAAGGCGGTGTCCCAGTCGCCGCGCCTGGCGGCGGTCAGGTACTCGGTCATCAGGGCGCGCGGGGTCATGACCGGCTCCGACGCCGGCCGGGGCCCGGCCCTTCCCGCGGGGCCGCCTAGCCGTAGGCGTAGAAGCCGCGGCCGCTCTTCTTGCCCAGCGCGCCCTCGGCGACCAGCGCGCCGACGCGCTCGGGGACCGGCTCGCCGATCGCCTCGCCGATGGCCTGCGCGACGTCGAGGCCGACGTAGTCCAGCAGCGCCAGCGGCCCCATCGGGTGGCCGGCGCCGAGCTGCATGCAGGTGTCGACGGCCTCGGGCGCCAGCCCGGTCTCCTCGTGCAGCCGGACCGCGCTGAAGAGGTAGGGGAAGAGCAGGCGGTTGACGACGAACCCGGGGATGTCGGGGACGACGACCGGCGTCTTGCCCAGCCACTCGCACAGCGCCACGGCGCGGCGGCGCGTCTCGTCGGTCGCCTCGCGCGGGAAGGCGAGCTCGACGAGCTTCATCTTCGGCACCGGGTTGAAGACGTGCAGCCCGACGAACCGCTCCGGCGCGCCGGCCACCTCGGCCAGCGCCTGCACCGACAGCGACGACGTGGTGGAGCCGAGCAGCGCGCCGCCGCCCGCGACCTCGCGCAGCTGCGACCACAGCGCGGCCTTGGCCTCGTGGTCCTCGACGACCGCCTCGACGATCGCGGTCGCCTGCGACAGCGCCCCGAGGTCGGTCTCGACGAGGACGTGGCGTGCGTTGACCTCGCCGCTGAGCTTGCCGCAGACCTTGTCGACGGTCGACCGCGCGCGGTCCGCCGAGTCGTCCGATCGCGCCCACAGCACGACCTCGCCGTGCCGTGCGGCGGCCGCGGCCAGGCCGCGGGCGATGGCGACGCTGCCGGCGATCCCGAGTCGCTCCTGCATGTGGTGGTGTGGTCCCCCTCGGCGTGTCCTGGCCGGCCGGCCAGGCGGGCGGTACTGTTCGCCGCCCCTCAAACGTGACGGAGGAGTCAACCACATGAGCCAGCAGGGCCGTGACGTCGTGATCGTCGAGGCCGTGCGCACCCCGGTGGGGCGCGGCCACATCGAGAAGGGCTACTACAAGGACGTCCATCCCGCCGACCTGCTGGGCAAGACCCTGAGCGAGGTCATCGCCCGCGCGGGCATCGAGGCGTCCGAGGTCGAGGACGTGGTCACCGGCTGCGTGCAGCAGTTCGGCGAGCAGGGCTTCAACATCGGCCGCAACGCCTGGCTGCAGGAGGGCCTGCCGATCGAGACGCCGGCCACGACGCTGGACCGCCAGTGCGGCTCCGCCCAGCAGGCCGTGAACTTCGGCGCCGCGCTGATCGCCTCCGGCGTGCACGACTGCGTCATCGGCTGCGGCGTCGAGCACATGGGCCACATCCCGTTCAGCGCCGGCATGAAGACCCAGCAGGACTTCGGCGCGGCCTTCACGCCGAAGCTCATGGACAAGTACAACATCGTCGGCCAGGGCCTCGGCGCCGAGATGATCGCCGACGAGTACGAGATCCCGCGCTCGGAGCTCGACGAGCTCGCCGTCCGCTCGCACGCGCTGGCCCACAAGGCCACCGAGGAGGGCCGGTTCGAGCGCGAGATCGTGCCGTTCCAGGTCAACGGCGACACCTACGTCACCGACCAGGGCATCCGCCCCGGCACGAGTCTCGAGGCGCTGTCGCAGCTCAAGCCCGCCTTCAAGCCCGACGGCAAGATCACCGCGGGCAACTCGTCGCAGATCTCCGACGGCGCCGCCTCGGTGCTGCTGATGGCGCGCGAGAAGGCCGAGGCGCTGGGCCTGCGGCCGCGGGCGCGGATCCTCGACCAGACGACGGTCGGGTGCGACCCGGTGAAGATGCTCGAGGGCCCGATCCCCGCGACGGCCAAGCTGCTCGAGCGCAACAACATGAAGATGTCGGACATCGACCTCACCGAGATCAACGAGGCCTTCGCCCCGGTGGTCGCCGCGTGGGCGCGCGAGCACCACCCCGACATGGACACCGTGAACGTGCGCGGCGGCGCGATGGCCCTCGGCCACGCGCTCGGCTCGACCGGCGCGCGGCTCATCACCACCCTGCTCCACACGCTGGAGGACGAGGACAAGGAGATCGGCCTCGTCACCATGTGCTGCGGCGGCGGCCTCGGGACCGGCACGCTGATCCAGCGCATCTGAGCCTCCCTCCCGGGAGGACCGAACGGCCCGAGGGCCCGGCGCGTGCGCCGGGCCCTCGGTCGTCCCTAGCGCAGCCGCCGCAGCGTCGTCCGCGCCCGCAGCACCGTGCCGCCGCGCCGGGCGGTGACCACCGCGCGGTAGCGGCCGGCCTTGCGCGGGCGCAGCGTCACGCGGAAGGCGCGGCGCCGGGCGGTGACCGTGCGGGTGGCGACGGCGCGCCCGCCGCGCAGGAGCCGCACCGTCACGC
>JACRMD010000081.1 GCA_016215085.1 Solirubrobacterales bacterium
GGCGCGCGCACGTGCTCGCGCACGCCGACCTCAGCGGCCGCGTCGTCGTGCGCGACGTCGACGCGAACCGGGTCCTCTGGCGCAGCCGCCCGCACCTGCCGCCCCGCGCGCTCACCTGGTCGTCGGACGGCCGGCGCCTGCTGGCGATCGCCCGCGAGAAGACGTACCTCTTCAGCGGCGCCTCGGGCGGTCTGCTGCGCCACGGCCACGGCGGGAGGAACGTCGCCGCCGCCTTCCGCCCCGGCGGCGAGCAGTACGCGCTCGTGCGCCGCGACCACCGCACCGCCGAGTCCCGCATCATCCTCGTCGGCGGCGGGCGCGAGCGCTTCCTCTTCGGCACCCCCGGTCCGACGCACGGCCTCGCCTGGTCGCCCGACGGCCGCTGGCTCGCCGTCGGCGCGCAGCGCGCCCGTGCGATCGTGCTCCTGCGCCCCGGCCCGGACGGCCTGGCAAGCGCCCGCAGCGTCCCCAGCCCGGGCGGGCGCCTCGCCGGCTGGGCACGCTGATCCCACTACCCTTGGACGCGCATGCCGTCCTTCCCGCGCACCCGCCTGCGCCGGCTGCGCCGCACCGGCGCGCTGCGCGACCTCGTCCGCGAGACGACGCTCGCGCCCTCCGACTTCGTCCTGCCGCTCTTCCTCGAGGAGGGGCTCGAGGGCCGCTCGCCGCTGGAGGCCATGCCCGGCGTCGACCGCCTCGGCCTGGCCGCCGCGGTCGACGAGGCCGGCGAGGCCCACGCGCTCGGCAGCCCGGCCGTGCTGCTCTTCGGCATCCCCGCCGAGAAGGACCCCGAGGGCTCCGGCGCCTGGGACGACGAGGGGATCGTGCAGCTGGCCACGCGCGCGATCAAGGCGGCGCACCCGGACCTGCTGGTCATCACCGACCTGTGCCTCTGCGAGTACACGAGCCACGGCCACTGCGGCCTGCTGCGCGACGACGGCGCGGTCGACAACGACGGCTCGCTGGAGCTGCTCGCGCGCACCGCGGTCTCCCAGGCCCGGGCCGGCGCGGACGCCGTGGCGCCGAGCGACATGATGGACGGCCGCGTGGGCAGCATCCGCGCCGCGCTGGACGACGAGGGCCTGACCGACACGCCCATCATCGCCTACAGCGCGAAGTTCGCCTCCGCCTTCTACGGCCCGTTCCGCGAGGCGGTCGACAGCACCCCCGCCTTCGGCGACCGCCGCAGCTACCAGATGGACGCCGGCAACGGCGACGAGGCCGTGCGCGAGGTCCTGCTCGACGTCGAGGAGGGCGCCGACGTCGTCATGGTCAAGCCGGCCGTGCCGTACCTCGACGTCATCTGGCGCGTCAAGGAGCGCACGCCGCGTACCACGTGAGCGGCGAGTACGCCATGATCAAGGCGGCTGCCACCGCCGGCTACGTCGACGAGCGCGCGATCGTCCTCGAGACGCTGACCGCGATCCGCCGTGCCGGCGCCGACATCGTCATCACCTACCACGCCAAGGACGCCGCCCAGTGGCTGCAGTGACCCCCAAGATCCGCTCGCGCAAGGACGGCGCCGCCGTCCCGCTCGACGAGTTCGACAAGCGCCTGCTCGACCAGCTGCAGGGCTCGTTCCCGATCGCCGCGCGGCCGTACGCCGAGGTCGCCACGGCGCTCGGCGTGCCCGAGGAGCGCGTGCTGGCGCGCGTCGCCGAGCTCGTCCAGCAGCGGATCATCCGACAGGTCACGCCGATCTACGACACGCGCGCCTTCGGCTACGGCTCGATGCTCGTCGCCGCCAAGGTCGACGCCGAGCACCCGTGGCGGCCGGCGAAGGTCATCAACGAGCACCCCGGCGTCAGCCACAACTACCTGCGCAACCACGAGTTCAACATGTGGTTCACGATCGCGGTCGAGCCGGACTCGCAGCTCGGCCTCGACGGGACGCTGGAGGTCCTGCAGCGCGAGACCGGCGCCGAGTCGATCCGCCAGCTGCCGACGCTCAAGCTCTTCAAGATCCGCATGGACCTCGAGATGTCCGGCGGCACCGAGTCGCTCGCGCGCCAGGTCGGCGTCGCGGTCGAGCCGATGGAGACCGAGATCCAGCCCTACGACGAGCTGGACAAGGCCGTCGTGCGCGCCACCCAGGGCGACCTGCCGATCGTCTCCGAGCCCTACGAGAAGGCCGCCGCCGAGCTCGGCATGCCCGTGCCCAGGCTGCTCGAGCACCTCGAGGGCATGGTCGAGCGCAAGCTCCTGCGCCGCGTCGCGGCGATCCTCTTCCACCGTCGCGCCGGCTTCAGCGCCAACGGCATGGGCGTCTGGAAGGTCCCCGAGGACCGCATCGCCGAGCTCGGCCCGCGCATGGCCGCCTTCCGCGGCATCAGCCACTGCTACCAGCGGCCCACTTACGAGGACTGGCCCTACCAGATCTTCACCATGGCCCACGGCCGCTCCAAGGAGGAGTGCGACGCCATCCTCGACGCCATCGCCGAGGAGATGGGCTGCATCGAGGACCGCGCGACGCTCTACTCCTCGACGGAGTTCAAGAAGGTCCGCCTCCTGTACTTCACCGAGGACTTCAAGAAGTGGGAGCAGGCGCACAGCTGAGGGACGCCAAGTCGACGGAGCTGTACGCGCGAGCGGTCCAGCGGCTCCCCGGCGGCGTCAACTCCCCGGTCCGCGCCATGCGGGCCATCGGCCGCGACCCCATCTTCGTCGAGCGCGCCGAGGGCGCGGAGATCGTCGACGTCGACGGCAACCGCTACGTCGACTACGTCTGCTCGTGGGGCCCGCTGATCCACGGCCACGCCCACCCGGAGATCGTCGACGCGGTGATCGCCGCGGCACGTCGCGGCACCTCCTACGGCGCGCCGACCGAGGCCGAGGTCGACCTGGCCGACGAGGTCAGCCGGCGCATCCCGTCGGTCGAGATGCTGCGCATGACGTCCTCGGGCACCGAGGCGTCGATGAGCGCGATCCGCCTGGCCCGCGCCGCGACCGGCCGCACGAAGCTCCTCAAGTTCGCGGGGGCCTACCACGGCCACCTCGACGGCCTGCTCGCCGAGGCGGGCAGCGGCCTGGCCACGGCGGGCATCCCGGCCAGCCCGGGCGTCCCGGACACGGCGACGCAGCAGACGGTCATCGTCCCCTGGAACGACGGCGAGGCCGTCGCCCGCGCCTGCGCCGAGCACGAGTTCGCCGCGATCCTCGCCGAGCCCTACCCGGCGAACATGGGCCTCGTCCCGCCGGTCGAGGGCTTCCTGGACCTGCTACGCAACAAGGCCACCGACAACGGCGCGCTGCTGGTCTTCGACGAGGTCATCACCGGCTTCCGCGTCGGCCCCGGGGGCGCGCAGGAGCGCCTCGGCGTCATGCCCGACCTGACCGTGATGGGCAAGGTCATCGGCGGCGGCCTGCCCGCCGCGGCCTACGGCGGCTCGCGCACGCTGATGGACCGCATCGCCCCGGCCGGCGACGTCTACCAGGCGGGCACGCTGAGCGGGAACCCGCTCGCGGTCGCCGCCGGCCTTGCGACGCTGCGGCTGCTCGACGACACCGCCTACACGCGCCTGGCCCACACGACCGAGGCGCTGGCCGGCGGCCTGCGCGAGGCCGCCGCCCACGCGGACGTCCCGGTCTCGATCACGAGCGTCCCCGGGCTGCTGACGGTGTTCTTCGCCGAGAGCGCGCCGCGCGACTACGAGGGCGCCAAGGCCTGCGACCTCGACGGCTACGGCGCCTGGTGCCGCGCGCTGCTGGCCAGCGGCGTCTACCCGCCGCCGTCCCAGTTCGAGGCGTGGTTCCCGTCGCTGGCGCACACGCACGAGCACCTCGAGCGCACGCTCGAGGCGGCCGCGGCGGCGTTCCACGAGGTGGCCGCCTAGCGTGGCCGGCGGTCCCGCCGGCGCGGACGGCTCCGCGCCGGTCGTCCTGCAGCGCCTCTCCGACCTCGTCCGCGCCGAGGGCGGGCTGCTCGCCGACGCCCTCATCGAGCCCGACGGCGACGCGGCCCTGGGCGCCCTCGCCGCCCGCGGGCTCCGCGGCGACGGGCACGCCGTCGACCTCGAGCTCGTCGTCGAGGCGACCTACGAGGGCTACCTCCTGCACTACGGCGAGCCGCGCCTGATGACCCGCGAGGACGACGACCTCGCGCTGCTCGCCGGCGACCGCCTCTACGCCCTCGGCCTCGAGCGCCTGGCCGCCGCGGGCGACCTCGAGGCGGTACGCGCGCTGGCCGACGTCATCGCCCTCGGCGCCCAGGCGCAGGCGGCGGCCGACGCGGAGCTCGCCCGGGCCGTCTGGGAGGCCGGGGCGGTCGAGGTGGGCTGGGGTCCCGCCGACGCCCTCGCGCACGCCAAGAACGCGGCCCGTGCAGGGGATTCCGGCGCCGCGGACGCCCTGCGAGCCGCCGCGCGCCAGGTCGCCGGGCACCTGGCGCCGGTCCGCTGACCAGCACACCCCTCGGACGACACCGCCGCCTACGATGGTCGAGCGGTAGATTTCCGGGCCGCGGACGGGAACGTGCGTTTCCCTGCCGCGTCCCCGACCACGGAGCCGCAGTGCCGAAGAAGCAAGCCAAGAGCAACTACACCGCCGACCGCGGGATCCCGGGCGCCTTCGAGGGCGAGACCGTCACGCGCCGGCGGTTCATGGTGGGCAGCGCGCACGCGACCGGCGCGATCGCGACGTCGGCGTTCCTGCTCCCGGCGCTGGGCTTCGCGCTCGGCCCGATCTTCGAGGAGCACGAGCAGCGCTGGCAGGCCGTCGGCGGCGTCGACGACTTCCCCAACGACTCGTACGTCCCCAAGACGATCACGATCGCCGACAACATCGGGCAGACCGGCAAGTCCACGGTCTACATCCGCAAGCGCAACCCGCAGATCGACACCGAGCCGCTGCCCAAGGGCTTCGAGGACGAGCAGTTCGTCGCCATCTCGACCCGCTGCATGCACCTCGGCTGCCCGGTGAAGTTCGTCTCGGCCGCCGAGCGCTTCATCTGCCCGTGCCACGGCGGCGTCTACAACTTCCGCGGCGAGGTCGACGGCGGTCCGCCGGTCCGTCCCCTCGACCGCTTCTACACGCGCGTCCGCAACGGCCAGCTCGAGGTCGGCCCGCGCTTCTCGGTCAACAGCGAGCTCGACCGCTTCTCCCCGCGCGACCCGGGCGAGCCGCTGGACGGGGTGGGCCAGTACCTGTACCCCTCGCGGCCCTCCATCCGCAAGCTCGACTCCCCCGAGGACTAGCCAGCAATGCCCAAGCTCAAGGTCCCGGCGCCTCCGATCCCCGAGCCGCTCAAGCCGCGGCCCCGGCGTCCCGGCGCCCCCAAGCAGAAGCCGCTCGACGCGGCCGCCGACGCCGGCGCGCACGTCGTCGACTGGGTCGACGAGCGCACCTCGCTCTCCGGCGGCCTGCGGTGGATGATGTTCCGCAAGGTCCCCAAGGGGACCAACTGGTTCTACACGCTGGGCTCGGCGACGATGTTCGCCTTCCTGTCGCAGGCCGTGACGGGCGTGTTCCTGGCGATGTACTACCGGCCGGACGCCGCCGGCGGGGCGTACGAGTCCGTGCGCCACATCAACGACGACGTCTTCCTCGGCGAGTTCGTGCACGGCATGCACAAGTGGGGCTCGTCGGTGATGGTCATCCTGGTGTTCCTGCACATGGCCAGGACGTTCTTCTTCGGCGCGTACAAGTACCCGCGCGAGCTGAACTGGGTCATCGGCGTCGCCCTCCTGATCCTCACGATGGCGATGTCGTTCACCGGCTACCTCCTGCCGTTCGACCAGCGGTCCTACTGGGCCACGATCGTCGGCGTGAACATCAACGGCACCGGCCCGCTGGTCGGCCCGTACCTGTCGGACTTCCTGCGTGGCGGCGCCGAGTTCGGGGCCACCACCCTGTCGCGCTTCTACGCGATCCACATGATGTTGATCCCCGGCGCCATCGGCGCGCTCATCGGGGCCCACCTCTACCTCGTCGCGAAGCTCGGCACCACGGCGCCGCCGTGGCTGAAGGCCGAGACCGCCGAAGAGCTGCGGGAGGAGCGCGCGTGAACCGCCAGCAGAAGGAGCAGTACCTTCGGGAGTACTCCACCCTCAAGGCGCAGGGGAAGCCCTTCTTCCCCTACGCGGTGGCCAAGGACGGCGCGATGGCCTGCGTCGTCATGCTGGCGATCATCCTCATGTCGATCATCCTGGGCGCCGAGCTGGGGCCCAAGGCGGATCCGACGACGACGACCTACACGCCGCGCCCGGAGTGGTACTTCTTCTTCCTCTTCGAGCTGCTGCGCGTCATCAAGCCGCCGGAGCTCGTGCCGCTCGCGACCATCGGCGTGCCGACGATCGCGATGATCCTGCTGTTCCTGCTGCCGTTCTACGACCGCGGCCCGGAGCGGCGGCCCGAGCGGCGCCCGGTCGCCATGATCGCCGGCATCTTCACGATCGCGGCGATGGGCTACCTGACGTACCTCGGCGCCAGCGCCGGCTCGCCGACGACGATCGAGGCGCCGACCCCGGCCCGGATCGCGGCCCTGCCCGCCGACCAGCGCCAGATGTACGAGCAGGGCAAGCAGGTGGTCGCCCAGTCGGGCTGCCTCGCCTGCCACAAGATCGGCGAGAACGGCAACGACGGCCCCGGCCCGCACCTGACCGACATCGCCTCGCGCCTGCCGGCGCAGGGCATCGAGCGCACCCTCATCAACCCCACGGCCCCCATGCCGTCGTTCAAGAAGCTCCAGCCGGAGCAGCCGGAGACGTTCCGGGCGATGGTGATGTTCCTCGGGGAGCTCAAGGGCGATGAGGAGGGTGGCGGCTCCGAAGGCGGATGACCGCCGCGCACGGGGCTCCGGACACGCTGCCGGAGCCCCAGGTCCGCGCGATGTTCGATCGCATCGCGCGGGTCTACGACCTGATGAACTCGGTCATGACGGCCGGGCTGCACCACCAGTGGCGCCGCCGCGCGGCCGACCTGGCGGCGATCGGCCCGGGCGACCGCGTCCTCGACGTCGCGACCGGCACCGGCGACCTGGCGATCGAGCTCGCCTCGCGGGTGGGCCCGAGCGGCGAGGTCGTCGGCGGCGAGTTCGACGCGGCGACTGTGGGCTTCGGCGCGCGGAACTTCAGCGACCTCGGCAAGGGCCTGTCGGAGATGGCGCGCGTCGTGCGCCCCGGCGGCCGCGTCGTCGTCCTCGAGATCACGACGCCGACCCGGCCGCCGCTGTCGACCTTCTACTCGGCGTGGTTCGACCGCGTCGTCCCGGCGATCGGCAAGCTGACCGGCGAGGACGTCGCCTACGACTACCTGCCCAAGAGCGTCAAGCGCTTCCCCGGGCCCGAGGGCCTGGCGGCCACGATGGACGCCGCCGGCCTGACGAACCTGCGGTGGATCCTCACCGCGGGCGGCATCATCGCCCTGCACGTCGGGGAGAAGCCCGCGGCGTGAGCGCCACGCCGGCGGCGGACGGCCCGGTCACCGCGATCGTCCACGCGGGCGGCGAGCACGTCCTGCCGCTGCTCGAGCGGGTCGAGGACCTGCTGCGCGAGGTCGCCGGCGGCCACGGCCCGGTGCTCGCCGGCCACGCCGGCTCGACGATCTCCGCCGGCGGCAAGCGCCTGCGGCCGCTGCTGGTCATCCTGGCCGCCGGCCGCGACGCGGGCGAGGGGCTCGTGCGGGCCGCCACGGCGGTCGAGCTCGTCCACAGCGCGACGCTCGTCCACGACGACGTCCTGGACCTCGCGCCGCGGCGCCGCGGCCGCCCGACGGTCTTCGCCACCGCCGGGCGCGAGGCCGCCACGCAGACCGGCGACCTGCTCTTCGCGCAGGCGTTCACGCTGCTCGCCGCCAACGGCGACCCCGAGCAGGTCCGCGCGCTCAGCGACGCGGGGAGCGCCCTGGCCCGCGGCGAGCTGCTGCAGCGGGCCGACGCCTGGGACGCGGCGATCGCGCTGGAGCGCTACCTGCAGCGCTGCGATCTGAAGACGGCGAGGTTGTTCCAGGCGGCCTGCGAGCTGGGCGCGCTGGAAGGCGGCGGCGGGGTGGGCGGGGCCGCGTCCCTGCGCGACTTCGGCCGCCGCATCGGGCTGGCCTTCCAGATCCTCGACGACGTGCTCGACGTGGCCGGCCCCGCGGACCGCACGGGCAAGCACCGCGGCACCGACCTCCTCGACGGCACCGTGACGCTGCCGTTCATCCTCGCCCGCGAGCGCGATCCGGAGCTGGCGGCGCTCGATCCCCGTGCGGTGCGCGATCCGTCGACCGCCGAGCAGGTCTGCGACCGCATCGCGGCGACCGGCGCGCTGGACGAGGCCCGCGCGCAGGCGCTGGAGCACGTGGCGGCGGCGAAGGCCGTCGTGCCGGCGCACCTGCCCGAGCGCCAGCGGTCGGCGCTGCTGATGGTGGCCGACGGCGTGGTCGCGCGGTACTCCTAGAGACGGCCTGGGGGCCCGCCTCGGGCGGCCAGTACGCCCTCGACGCGCCTCGCCGGGGCGGCCGCCCTCGCCACCCCTCAACGCGGACGGGCCACCCTCTCGGGTGGCCCGCCGACGTCACGGAGATCGCGATGAAGGTGCTCTAGAAGTCCTCGGGGACGATATGGCCGTCCTCGAGCGCCTCGGTGAAGCGCTCGATCTCGTCCTCCATGTTGGCGTGCGCGAGGCGCTTGAGGTCGCGGACCAGGGCCTCGGTGCCGCGGTCGAGCTCCTCGTCGAAGCGCTCGACGACGTCCTGCTCGAAGATGCCGGTGCCGGCCCACTCGCAGTTGGGGCAGCGCAGCGTGACCTCCCAGTGCGTGGTCCCCGCCTCCTCCCACTCGACCGGGTACACGAGCTGCGAGCTGCAGGAGCCGCAGACGTGCAGGTCCGTGGTGTCCGGCGTGCGCGGGGCGGGGTCCAGGACCGGGGCGCCCGGGGCCGTGGCCTGGTCCTCGAAGTAGACGACCTCGATCGTCTTTCCGGAGGGCAGGACCACGCGGCGGACGTAGTGGCGGGGATCGGGCTGGCTCATGGTCTGGCTCAGGTGACTGGCGTGCCTTGCCCCCGCTTCATCGGCCGCGGCCCGGGGCGACTTGAACGCTCGATCGGACATGCGTCCGCGGCGGACATCGCGTCGTGCTAGGGAGGGGTCGGTACCCTTCTGACCTCCCGACCAGGAACCCGTGCGCATGCCTTCCATCGGCCCTCTCGAGCTCGTCATCCTGCTGGTCATCGTCCTGGTGATCTTCGGCCCCAAGCGGCTGCCCTCCCTGGGGCGCCAGCTGGGCTCGGGCATGCGCGAGTTCAAGGACTCCCTGACCTCGAAGTCGTCCAAGGACGACGATGAGGGCGACGCCGACACCGCGCTCGGGCGGCCCGAGCTCTCGCGCGCCGAGGCGGCCGACCCGCTGACGCCGGCGCCGGACCCCACGCGCGAGCCCGTCGGCGAGCGCGACGAGCAGGCCACGCGCCGGGGGGCGTGATCCGCCGCGCCCGCCGGGCGCGCAGCCGGCGCCCATGAGCGTCGTCCGCCCGATCGGCCACGAGGACCGGCTCAGCCTCGTCGAGCACCTCGACGAGCTGCGCCGCCGGCTGATCCTGTGCGTCGTGGTCTTCATGGGCGCGTTCGCGCTCTGCTACTGGCAGAACGACCGCGTCCTGGAGATCGTCAACGAGCCGCTCGACCAGGCCCAGCGGGTCGAGTGCAAGGGGCAGATCAAGGACCCGCTGGAGAAGTCGGCGTGCTTCAACCGCCAGCTCGGGATCGCCGCCAAGGCGACGGCCGACTTCGCGCGGTCCGTGGCGCGCGACCCCGGCGTCTCGACCGCGACCGAGCGCGCCGCCCGCGAGGCCGCGCGCGAGCTCGACCGCGCGGCCGCCTCCACGCCGCGGACCACGGGCCGCCAGCCGGTGACGCTCGGGGTCACCGAGCCGTTCCTGACGACGATCACCGTGGCCGCCTACGCGGCGCTGCTGCTCGCGCTGCCGTTCCTGCTCTGGCAGGCCTACGCGTTCGTGCTCCCGGCGTTCACGCCGAGCGAGCGCCGCATCGCGCTGCCGCTCATGTCGCTCGTGCCGATCCTGTTCCTGGCCGGCGTGTCCTTCGGCTACTTCGTGGCGCTGCCACGGGCCGTGGACTTCCTGCAGAACTACAACGACGACAACTTCGACATCCTCCTGCAGGCCCGCGACTACTACCGCTTCTCGATCGTCCTGCTCGCGGTCATGGGGTTGCTGTTCCAGATCCCGGTCGGCGTCCTGGCGGTGGTGCGGCTCGGCGTGATCTCGACCGCGCGCCTGCGCGCCTCGCGCGGGTACGTGATCCTCGGCATCGCGGTGGTCGCCGCGGTCGCCACGCCGACGCCCGATCCGGTGACGATGCTGATCGCGATGGCGCCCCTGCTGGTGCTCTTCGAGCTCAGCGTCCTGCTCGCGCGCCTCTTCGAGCCCAAGGAGCCACGGTGGTCCTGGGGGGACGAGGACGACGAGGAATTGACGCCGGACGAACTAGACTGACGGCATGCTGTTCGACCTCCGCGGCCGCGGCCGGCGCCGCACCGTCCAGGCGATCTACCTCTCGCTGGCCATCCTCATGGGTGGCGGCCTCGTGCTGTTCGGCGTCGGCGGGGCGACGTCCGGCGGCCTCCTGGACGCGTTCCGCGAGGACCAGCAGACGAACAACAACGTCCTGCAGGACCGCCTCGACAAGGCCGAGAAGAAGGTCAAGGCCAGCCCGCTCGACGCGGCCGCCTGGAAGGAGGTCGCCCGCCTGCGCTTCCAGAACGCCGACTACGACCAGGGCTCGGGTGCGTTCACCGAGAACGGCCGCAAGGACCTCGCCGGGGCCGAGCAGGCGTGGAACCGGTACCTCAAGCTGACCGAGAAGCCCGACCCGACGGTGGCCACGCTCATGGTCCAGGCGTTCTCGGACCGCGGGCTCAACAAGCCCGACCGCGCCGTCCAGGCGCTGGAGATCGTCATCGACGACCAGGGCAGCGAGGCGACGCCGGCGCTCTACGTCCAGCTGGCGGCGCTCGCCTTCCAGGCCAAGCAGACCCGCAAGGGCGACCTGGCCGCCAAGAAGGCGATCGCGCTGGCGCCCAAGGACGACCGGGAGCAGATCAAGGCGCAGGTCCAGGCCGCCCGCGACGCGGCATCGCTGCCGGTCGACGCCGGCTCGGTCGGGACCCAGCCGTCCTCCTGACGGCGGCGGCCCGCCGGAGGTCGCTATCCTCTCCGGCCGCGCCCCTGTAGCTCAATTGGTAGAGCAGCTGACTCTTAATCAGTTGGTTGTAGGTTCGAGTCCTACCGGGGGCACCTGACCTGAAGCCCGGCCTCAGCGCCGGGTTTCGTCGTTCTCGGGGCCGAGCTCCCACATGAGCGGGTCGCCGGAGGCGACCGTCGCGCCGAGCTCGGCGAGGACGGAGGCCAGCGCCTCGCGGCGGATCGCGCCGTAGGCCAGCACGTGGGAGAGGACGCCGCCGTACGTGAAGGACTGCGGCGGCTCGCACAGGGCGTCGACGAAGGCGTCGTCCCACGCGCCGGTGTCCCGGACGCGGCGGGCGAAGCGCTCGAACCGCGGGGCCGTGCGGTCGAGCCGCTCGAGCAGGTCGCCGTCGAAGGCCGGCAGCTCCTCGCCCTCGATCGCGGCCACCCAGACCTCGAGCGTGGCGACCAGGCGCTGGGCCATGAGGTCCGCGCTGGGCTCCTCACCCTCGAACCACACCGCGACGAAGCCGGGGCGCAGGGGACGGGCGAGCGCCGTGGGCGGCAGCCCCGCGGCGGCCTGCAGCAGCTCGCGAACGCGCGCGAGGTGGTGGGTGACCATGCGGTGGGTGAGGTCGCGCTCGCCGCCGCGCGTGCCGCTTGCGCCGGGCAGGAACAGGCCCGCCGGCGGGTGGAAGTGGATGCCGTTGGGCGCGTCCAGGCGCGCCTCGCCGGCGAACGCGCTCGGCGGCGCGCCGTAGGCACGCGAGAACGCCCGCGAGAAGGCGGCGAGCGAGCCGTACCCCGCTGCGGCGGCGACCGCGGACGGCGTCGCGGCGCCGGTGCGCAGCTGCCACGCCGCGCGTTCGAGGAGGAGGCGGCGGCGCAGGGCGGCGGGCGTCTCGCCGGTGGCCGCCGCGACGAGCCGGTCGAGGTGGTCCCTTGAGAAGTGCGCCTGCTCCGCCAGCCGCCGGCCGTCGGTGCCCGGCTCGTCGAGCGAGGCGACGATCAGGTCAAGGAGGTCGCGCAGCCGGTCGGCCATCGGCGCACATCCTCGCGACAGCCGCCGACGCACGCAGGGGGCCAGGCCCCTTAACACTGTTGCGTTCATGTTGGGGGCCAGGCCCCATGGGGAGGAGAACCCCAGAGCACATCGGGGCGTGCGCCTCGCGGATTGCTGAGTTCATGTTCGGGGCCTGGCCCCCCGGGGGGCGGGCGTTGGGGGCCTGGCCCCCCGGGGGCGGGCGGTCATGGACCTTGATCGCGTTCGACATCCCGCTCGACGCCGCGGGCCGCACGGGGCATCGTGCGCGCATGCCCAGCTGGATCGACTTCGAACGCGACGCGCCCGCGCTGGCCGGCAAGGTCCGCGCGCGCCTCGAGGCGCACACCCACATGACGCTCGCGACCCTGCGCCGCGACGGCTCGCCGCGGATCTCGGGCACCGAGGCGCAGCTGCGCGACGGCGAGCTGTGGATCGGGTCGATGTGGCAGGCGCGCAAGGCGCTCGACCTCCAGCGTGACCCGCGCTACGCGCTGCACAGCGGCTCGGACGACCCGCCGGGGTGGACGGGCGACGCGAAGGTCGCCGGCCGGGCGGAGGAGGTCGTCCAGGACGACCGCGTCAAGGAGCTCAACGGCGAGGCCGCCGCCAACGGGCCGTCGCACCTGTTCCGCCTCGACATCGAGGAGGCGTCGGTGGTCGAGCTGGCGCCCAGCGGCAAGGAGCTCGTCATCACCGTGTGGACGCCGCGCGACGGCGCCCGGGAGATCCGGCGCGCATGAGCGAGCGCCTGCGCGCGATCGTCGAGCAGCTCGACCTCGCGCCCGGCGACCGCGTCCTGGAGATCGGCTGCGGCCACGGCGTCGCGGCGACGTACATCTGCGAGCGCCTGACCGGCGGTGGCCACCTCACCGCCGTCGACCGCTCGCGGAAGATGATCGCGGCGGCGCGCACCCGCAACGCCGAGCACGTCGCGGCCGGCCGGGCGGCGTTCCTCGTCGCCGAGCTCGAGGCGCTGGACCTGCCCGACCAGCGCTTCGACAAGGTCCTCGCCGTCCGCGTCGGCCTCTTCCACCGCGAGCCCGCGCGCGCCCGCGCGCTGGTCGAGCCCTACCTGGCGCCCGGCGGCGTCCTGCACGCCGTCTTCGACGCACCCGCCCGCAGCGGATAGCGTCCGCGCCCGTGCAGCCGCTCCCCGAGGTCCCCGGCGTCACCCACCGCGACGTCATGGTCGGCACGACCCGCTGGCACGTCGCCGAGGCCGGCGACGGCCCGCCGCTCGTGCTCGTCCACGGCTGGCCGCAGCACTGGTACGCGTGGCGCAAGGTCATCCCGGACCTGGCGAAGGACCACCGGGTCATCGCGCCCGACCTGCCGGGCTTCGGGTGGAGCGACGCGCCGCCCGGCACCTACAGCAAGCAGGAGCTCGCCGACGGCCTGCTCGGGCTCCTCGACGCGCTCGAGATCCAGCGCACCAGCCTGGTGGCCCACGACTGGGGCGGCTTCGCCGGCTTCCTCGCCTGCCTCGACGCCCCCGAGCGCTTCGAGCGCTACGTGTGCATGAACATCATCCACCCGTGGATCGACGTCCCGCCGCCGACGCCGGGCACCGCGGCCCGCGCGAGCTACCAGTTCCTGCTGGCGACGCCGGTCTTCGGCGAGCGCCTGCTCCGCCACGTCCCGAAGTTCGTGGAGTTCGTGATCCAGCGCGGCAGCGGCCCGGACGCGACGTGGACCAGCGAGGAGCTGCGGGCGTTCTCGCACCAGTACGACGACCTCGCCCACGCCCGCGCGGCCTCGCACGTGTACCGGACCTTCCTCACCAAGGAGCTCCCCGCGCTGCGCAAGCGCGCCTACGACGACCGGCACCTCACCGTGCCGACGCTGCTGCTCACGGGCGATCACGACCCGGTCGTGACGCCCGAGCGCGTCGCCGGCCACGAGGGCCACGCCGACGACCTGCGCTTCGAGGTCGTCCCCGACTGCGGCCACTTCACCGCCGAGGAGCAGCCCGAGGCCGCACTGCGCCTCATCCGCGGCTTCCTGGCCTAGCCGGGGAACTGCACATCTCTCCACACCCCTTCGGGTACGGTTCGCCCCGGAATCCAGGGAGGGGTAGGGAGAGTCATGCTGCACCGCCGTGCGTCCGTGGTCAGGACGCTGCTCATCACGCTGGTGGCGACGCTGTCGCTGGCCGCGTCAGCCCAGGCGTCCGTCACGGTCGACCTCGCCGACGCCACGCCGGCCGACACGGACGCCGCGGTCCACACGGACTTCCACGTCCGGATCAACTTCGGCGGCACCGAGGCGCCGCAGGGGCTGGTGATCGGCCTTCCGCCCGGCCTCGTCGGCGACCCGGGCGCGCCCGAGAAGTGCACGATGGCGCAGTTCAACTCGAGCAGCTGCCCCGCCGGCTCGAAGGTCGGCGAGACGACGGTCGGCGTGCTGCTCGGCCTGCCGGGCAGCGGCAGCGTCTACAACCTGGAGCCTGCTCCGGGCTACCCGGCGACGCTCGGCGTCGACGTCATGGGCATCGTCAAGAGCACGTCGAACGTGCGCGTGCGCATCTCCGACTACGGCCTGGACTCGATCCTCGAGCTGCCGACGATGCCGCAGGTCAACTTCGTGGACCTGACGCTCTACGGCCAGACCTCGACCGGCAAGCCGTTCGTCACGAACCCGACGGCCTGCATCCCCGCGACGGCGAAGGCGAGCGTCACGGGGTCGGGCGGCTCGAAGGCCGAGGACACCTTCACGTTCACCCCGACGAACTGCCAGAAGGTGCCGTTCACGCCCTCGCTGCTCGTCGGGCCCAAGACCCCGAAGGCCGACGAGCCCGGCGCCGCCGAGGCGACGCTCATCGTGCCCGACACCGACACGGTCGTCGACGGCAAGCCCCGCCGCCAGGCGCACGTCGACCGCGTCGAGCTCGTGCTGCCCGAGGGCCTGGTCCTCTCGCCCGGCCTGGCCAACAACCTCGAGCCCTGCACCGAGGAGCAGTTCGGCGAGAAGCGCGACGAGCCGCCCAAGTGCCCGGCGAAGTCCGAGATCGGCGAGGTCGAGTTCAGCACGCCGGTGTTCAAGAAGCCCGACGGCTCGTACGACCCGCTCAAGGGCAAGGTCTACCTCGGCGTCCCCAAGCCCGGCCAGAAGCTGCGCAACTTCGTCTCGGTCGAGGACCCGCGCCTGCGCGTGAAGCTCATCGGCGACGTCATCGCCGACCCGCAGACGGGCCGCCTGCGCAACGTCTTCCCGTCCTCGCCGCAGGTGCCGTTCGCGCGGTTCCGCTTCAAGTACCAGGCCGACGACCCCGCCAACGGCAAGAACGCGGTGCTGACCTCGCCGGCGGAGTGCAAGGAGCACACGGTGTCGGTGGAGATGACGCCGTGGAGCGTGGAGGCCGCCGGGCGCAAGTCGCCGACCGACACGTTCACCACGGTGGACTGCCCGCCGCCCGCGTTCACGCCGGCCGTCGACGCGAGCGTGAGCGATCCGACCGCCGGCGCGGACACGAGCTTCACCGTCCGCTTCACGCGCCCGGACCGCCAGGGCCGCCTGGCCGGCATGAAGGTCGCGCTGCCCGCCGGCCTCGCGGGCCGCCTGGGCGCCGTGCCCGCCTGCCCGCAGCTCGAGGCGCGGCTGGCCGCGTGCCCGGACGCCTCGCAGGTCGGCTCGGTCAAGGTCACCGTCGGCACCGGCATCGCGCCGCTGACGCTGCCGGGCAAGGTCTACCTCACCGACTCGATCAACGGCGGCATCGCCGGCCTGGCGATCATCGTCCCGGCCAAGGCGGGCGGGCTGGACTTCGGCACCGTCGCGACGCTGGCCTCGATCAAGCTGCGGCCCGACGCCGGCATCGACGTCGAGACCGAGCCGCTGCCGCAGATCGTCGACGGCATCGTCATCAACTACCGGGCCATCGACCTGACGATGGACAAGCCCGGGTTCATGCGCAACGCGACGTCGTGCGCGGCGCAGGCGCTGCACGTCGACTTCACCGGCACGAAGGGCGAGACGGCCGCGGCCGAGACCGCCTACCAGCCGACCGGCTGCGAGGGCCGGCCCTACACGCCGAAGCTCGCGATGACGCTCGGCGGCAAGGGCAACACCGGCAAGGGCGCCAACCCGGCGCTGCGCGCGGTGCTCACGCAGACCGAGGCGGAGCTGAACTCGCGCAAGGTCGCGGTGACGCTGCCGCTCGGCGTCAGCGCGTCGCTGGCCAACCTCAACAAGGCGGCGTGCCCGGAGGCGCAGGTGCTCGCCGGCACGTGCCCGGCCGCGGCGAAGATCGGCACGGTGCGCGTCAGCACGCCGCTGCTGCCCTACCCGCTGACCGGCGAGGTCGTGCTGCAGGTGCCCAGCAAGCCGGGCCTGCCGCAGCTGTCGATCGCGCTGCCCCAGGTCGGCATCCGGCTGCTGGCCAGCACGGCGTTCGTCAACGGCAGCCAGCTGCAGACCACGTTCGACAACATCCCCGACGTCCCGATCACGTCGTTCGACCTGGCGCTCAAGGGCGGCGCGGGCGGCGTGCTCCAGACCACCAACGAGCTGTGCGGCACCAAGCCGGTCGTCGCCACGTCGTTCGAGTCCCACGGCGGCAAGACGCTGTCGGCGACCTCGCCGGTGACGCTCGACGGGTGCTCGGGCGCCGGCGCGTCGGCGGCCAAGCTCAAGGTGAGCGGGAAGCTGCGCGGCCGCACGCTGACGCTGACCGTCCGCTCGCCGCAGGCCCTCAAGAGCCTGCGGATCAAGGGCATCGGGAAGGTCCAGCGGCCGCGGTCGACCAAGGCGCTGCGCAAGGCGGCGAAGGTCAAGGCCGGCGGCAAGCGCCTCAAGAAGCCGAAGGTCGCTTTCCGCGACGGCGCGATCGTCCTGTCGGGCTGGTCGTCGAAGAAGGGCACCAAGCGCGTGGACCTGACGCTCAAGCTCCGCAAGGGCGTCAAGAAGGGCAAGCGGCTGAGCCTCAGGCTGGAGGGCACGCCGGTGAAGGGCAAGGCCCTGAAGTCGACCAAGCGCATCGCGCCGAGCTGAGCACGCGATCGGTAGCGTGGCGGGCGTGCCGCCCGCCACGCTCGCCGTCCTCGACGGCACCGTCGTCCCGCCCGAGGAGGCGCTCCTGCCCGTCACCGACGAGGGGCTCCTCCGCGGCGACGGCGTGTTCGAGGTCATCCGCCTCTACGACGGGCGCCCGTTCGCGCTCGACGACCACCTCGCGCGCATGGTGCGCTCGGCCGCCAACCTGCGGCTCGAGGTCGACGCGGGCGCGGCGCGCGCCGACATCGCCGCGCTGCTGGCGGCCGGCGGCGGCCACGACGGCGGGCTGCGCTACTTCGTGACCCGCGGCGGGCGCCGCGTCGGCCTGCTCGAGGAGCTTCCCGCGCACGACCGCCCGCTGGCCCTCGCGTGCGTCGAGTACGTCCCGCCGCGCGTGCTCGACGAGGTCAAGTCGTTGTCCTACGCGGGCAACATGCTCGCCGGCCGGATCGCCAGGGAGCGCGGCGCCGACGAGGCGCTGCTGGTCTCGCCGCACGGCCGCGTGCTCGAGGGCCCGACCTCGTCGCTGTTCGTCTCGCTCGACGGCGAGACGCTCGTGACGCCGCCGCTCACCGACCGCGTGCTGGACTCGATCACCCGCCGGCACCTGCTCGAGCTGC
This sequence comes from Solirubrobacterales bacterium, assembly GCA_016215085.1. Classification (GTDB taxonomy): domain Bacteria; phylum Actinomycetota; class Thermoleophilia; order Solirubrobacterales; family Solirubrobacteraceae; genus Baekduia. Next base: position 17,781 of record JACRMD010000081.1, read on the forward strand.
TGCCCCACGCGCGCGAGGAGGTCCTCACGC
>JACRMD010000010.1 GCA_016215085.1 Solirubrobacterales bacterium
AGATCGTCACCCTCACCAAGCGGGTCGAGGACCTGACCAGGAGCCTCGAGAAGATGAAGCCGAAGGCGATCACCATCGCGACGGGCTCGGGCACCGAGCAGCGCCAGCTGGAGACCACCGCCAGCTGACCTTCTGAACTCTGCCGAGTCTGGCGGCGGCCGGGTCACGTGAGGGCCGTGGCCCGAGCGGTTCGCTCGCACGGCCACCGCCTCCGGGCGGAGGCATCGGCCCGCGCCCGCCGCCGACCTCGGCGCCTGTCTCGGGCGGTCCGGACCGGACGGCGCGGTGCGCGCATCGGTCCATCCCCTCGGTGCGCGCACCGGGCTGTCCGGGCGCGGGAGGGTCTCTTCCCCTTCCACGCGTTCCGGGCAGCCCTTCCCCGTTGGGTTGCATCGAGAGGAGGTTGATCCCATGGCCCCGACCACGGCCTTCACCACCCAGGACCTCGACCGCGAGGCGTGGCCAGCGCTGTTCGCGCACCTCATCGACGCGCGGCCGGTCGTCACCAGCCTCACCATCGACGGCGACATGCTCGGCGGCACGGAGGCTTCGCAGCTTCCGTTGGAGAGCATCACCTACGAGGACGGCGACGATCAGATCGCCATCGGGCTGGACGGCCGCGACGGCGGCCACGGCGTGCTGTGGCACTACGTCGACGGGCCGCGTCAGCTGCTGCGCGACGACGGCGACGGCCTGCCCGAGTGCCTGGAGATCGTCAGCGCCGACGGCACCCACACCGTGCTGGAGCTGGAGGTGGCGGGATGATCACCGTGCTGATCTGCGCGCTGCTGGTCGCCATCGAGCTCTACGTCATGGCCCTGATCTGCGAGCCGCGCCTGGTGCTGCGTTGGACGCGCCGACAGCTGCTGCGGCCGATCGTGGCGGCGGCCGCGCTGGTGCCACGGCGCCGGCCGCACGGCCGGCTGCTGGGAGGGACCTGAGCATGCCGCGCGTGCGCGTGATCGCAGACGACGGCTGGGTCGCTTTGGACGAGCGCGTCGGCCCAGAGGACTTCGATGGCGAGGTCTTCCGGCGTCATCTGGCCGAGCGGCTCGCTTGGGCGGTCGGTGACGCCGAAGAGCACGCCGAGGCGCGGGCCTGCGAGCGCGAAGCGGAGCGCTCGCGCGTGCTAGCTCTCGCCGCCTAGCGCTTGGCAGGCGACGCTGCGCGTGATAGATGACGCGCACCGCTGCCTTGTGCGCCTGACGCGTGTGCGTCGGAAGAGGGGATCACCGGCCGGCCGATCCCATCCATCCAGGAGGCCTGCCCATGCCCTACCTCATCTGCCCGAGGTGCCGTCTGACGACCTACAGCGCGGCGCTTTGGAGCAGCATCGACGTCTGCCCTCGCTGCGGCGAACATCTGCCGTCGCGCCCTGGCGCCACCGTCACCTCGATCGCCTCGCACCCGCGCTTTGTCAGTCCGGACGTCGGCGAGGCGGGCGACCATCCGCCCATCGATCAGGACGACACATCGATCGAGCCGCCGGCGTCGGCGTAGCGAGGCCTCTGCGTCGAGGCTCACCAGCAGCGCATCTGCCCGCGCACCCACGGCATCAGCGCCTCGCGGATCTCCATCAGCGGGTCCCGACGGGTGTGCTGGACACGCGCGCAGTGGGTGCACTCACGCTGGGCGGTCATCGGGCTGCCGCAACGCTCGCACAGGCGCGGGATGTGGCTGGTCATGGTCGTCGACCCTCCTTCTCGCCGATCTGCTCCCTTCGACCTGCCATATATGTCGCGCCCTGGCCTGCGCAAGCCCAACACCTTGCCGGCGCGGACGAGCCGGCCTATCTCGCCCATCAGAACAACCTTTCGATCACGTAGAGGAGGTCATCCATGGATCTCGCGATGCTCGTGCTTCGCGTCCTCGTCGGTGCTCTCTTCGTCGGTCATGGCGTCCAGAAGCTGTTCGGCTGGTTCGGCGGCCATGGCGTGCAGGGCACCGGCGCGTTCTTTGAGTCCCAGGGCATGCGTCCCGGCAAGGTGATGGCCATCCTGGCCGGGCTGTCAGAGCTGGCCGGTGGTCTGCTGTTCGCGCTGGGCCTCGTGACACCGCTGGGCGCTGCGCTGCTGACGGCGGTGATGCTCGTGGCCATCTGGTCGGTGCACCGCGCCAACGGCCTGTGGATCACCGACGGCGGCTTTGAGTACAACCTGGTGCTTGCGGCGATCGCCTTTGCCGTCACGGCCGCCGGTCCGGCCGCCTGGTCTCTGGACCGTGCCTGGTCGATCGATCTGGCGGGCTACGGCTGGGCGTTGGCTGAGCTCGGCGCCGGGCTGGCCGGCAGCCTGCTGGCGCTGGGCATGAGCTGGCTGGCGGCTCGCCGGGGCCAGCACCACGGCGGTGCGGCCGTGGCCGGCGCCTGAGCTCTGGGGGCGGCCGGGATGCTCCGGCCGCCAAGCGCTTCTCTGCGGCCTGCCGGCCCGCGCATGGGCCGGCAGGCCGCCGCATGTTCACCCCCGACTCCTCCCCTTTGCCCCAGTGTCCGCACGCAAGGAGCCTCATCACCACGAGCATGAACTGATCACCCTCGTCGTCAGCAGCCTGGCGTCGGCCGCCGCCGCCGTCGTCGTTCACGCCTTGTGGCCGCAGGCCACGCTTATCGGCGCCGCTGTCAGCCCGGTGCTGGTCGCGGTGTTCGCCGAGCTGCTGCGCCGACCGGTCCAGCAGCTGAGCGTGCGCGCCACTGTTCGGCCCGCCGGGCGGATCGCGGTCGACCACGCCGGCTCGTCGCAGGAGGTGCGCGTCTATCGCGCTCGCCCGCAGTGGCTGGGCGCGCTGGCGGTCGCCTCGGCCGCCTTCGTGATCGGCGCCGGCGGCCTGACCGTCGCTGAAACGCTGCTGCACCGCTCCGCCGCCGGTCGCAGCGATGCCACCACGCTGTTCGGACGCGGCCACTCGGCCGAGGCGGCGCCGGCGATCACCCGACAGACCACGACTGTGATCGTCACGACACCCGCCTTGACGACTCCGACCAAGAGCGGCCACGCCTCGGGCCCGCGCCGCAACGACGACGCGCGCGACCCAAGCCACGCACGGCCGCAGGCCGACCGGACCTCGAGCGCCTCGCGATCGACGTCGTCGTCGACCTCCACCGCCTCGCACGATGCTCCCTCCGAGGGCAGTTCGAGCGAGCCGTCGAGCACCACCACCACGGCCACCACGCCGACGGGCCCCGCGACGGTGACGACGCCTTGACGCCGCAGCCCGGCGGCCTAGTGACGAGACCGGAACGAGAGAACCTGAAGACCACAGGAGGTGAACGATGGCTCAGACGCTGCGAGAGGGGATGCGCCGGCTCCGCGATCGCCTCGGTCGTCGGCCGCCTCGACCGCCGCACATGGGCGGCGCGGTGCCGGCGTTCTGACCGACCGCAGGAGGCGCTCGTGTCGACCCCGGCATGTTTTCAGTACTGCTCAGAGCTTCCGCCGGACGTGCCGCCCGGCATGCCGTTGGACGAGTGGCACCGCCAACACCTCAGGACGCATGAGGCGCCTGGCCGTCATCGTCCGACTCTGCGGCGCCACCGGCCCTGGTGTGCGGTGGCCCAGCGGCACGCCGGGCACCGGCGCATCGGCAACCACCTCATCTAGTGCCGGCAGCAGACACCGCACTTGCGGCCTTGCGGCACCGGCGTATTGACCAACATGAAGGCATCGGGGTGAGGCGCCCTCGATGCAACAGCTACATCCTGGAAAGGACGACGATTCGGAAGGAGGCGAGAAGTTCATGGCCAAGGCGGTGGGTATCGATCTGGGCACGACCAACTCGGTCGTCGCGGCGGTCATGGAGGGTGGCCGGGCAGAGGTCATCCCCAACGCGGAGGGCGGACGCACGACCCCGTCGGTGGTGGCCTACACCGAGGACGGCGAGCGGTTGGTCGGCCAGGTGGCCAAGCGCCAGGCAATCCTCAACCCGCAGGCGACCATCTACTCGGCCAAGCGGTTCATCGGTCGCAAGTGGGGCGAGGTCGACGAGGAGTCCAAGGCGGTCTCCTACAACGTGACCAAGGGCTCCAACGACGCGGTGCGCATCGACGTGCGCGGCAAGCAGATCGCGCCAGAGGAGATCTCGGCGCAGGTGCTGCGCAAGCTCGTCGACGACGCGTCGAAGTTCCTGGGCGAGAAGGTCACCGAGGCGGTCATCACCGTGCCGGCGTACTTCAACGACGCCCAGCGGCAGGCGACCAAGGACGCGGGCAAGATCGCCGGCCTCGACGTGCTGCGCATCATCAACGAGCCGACGGCGGCCGCGCTGGCCTACGGCCTGGACAAGAAGGGCTCGGAGACCGTGCTGGTCTTCGACCTGGGCGGCGGCACCTTCGACGTGTCGCTGCTGGAGGTCGGCGACGGGGTGGTCGAGGTGCGCGCGACCAGCGGCGACGGCCACCTGGGCGGCGATGACTTCGACAAGCGGATCGTCGACTGGCTGGCCGACGAGTTCAAGCGCGAGCAGGGCATCGACCTGCGCTCCGACCCGCAGGCGCTGCAGCGCCTCTACGAGGCGGCCGAGCGCGCCAAGGTCGAGCTGTCGACGACGACTACCACCACGGTCAACCTGCCCTTCATCAGCGCTGACGCCTCCGGGCCCAAGCACCTCAACCTCAACCTGACGCGCTCGAAGTTCGACCAGCTGACCGCCGACCTGGTCGAGCGCTGCCGTGGCCCGGTGCAGCAGGCGCTGGCTGACGCCAAGCTGTCGGCCGGCGACATCGACGAGGTGATCCTGGTGGGCGGCTCGACGCGCATCCCCGCCGTGCAGGACCTGGTGCGCAAGCTCACCGGCGGCAAGGACCCCAACATGTCGGTCAACCCCGACGAGGTGGTCGCCGTCGGCGCCGCGCTGCAGGCCGGCGTGCTCAAGGGAGACGTCGAGGACGTGGTGCTGCTGGACGTCACGCCGCTGTCGTTGGGGCTGGAGACGCTGGGCGGCGTGATGACCAAGGTCATCGAGCGCAACACCACCATCCCGGCGCGGCGCACCGAGACGTTCTCGACCGCCGAGGACAACCAGACCGCTGTCGACGTGGTCGTGCTGCAGGGCGAGCGTGAGATGGCCTCCGACAACCGGCAGCTGGCGCGCTTCCGCCTGGAGGGCATCCAGCCGGCGCCGCGCGGCCTGCCGCAGGTCGAGGTGACCTTCGACATCGACGCCAACGGCATCCTCAACGTGTCGGCCAAGGACAAGGAGACCGGCGCCGAGCAGCGGGTGACCATCGAGGAGTCCACCAACCTGCAGCAGTCCGAGATCGACCGCATGGTTGCCGAGGCCCAGCAGCACGCCAGCGAGGACAAGCGCCGGCGCGAGGAGGTCGATGCCCGCAACGAGCTCGACACCCTGGCCTACCGCGTCGAGCAGCAGGTCGAGCAGCTGGGCGACAGCCTGCCGGTGCACGAGAAGGCACGCGCCGAGCAGCTGGTCGCCGACGCCCGCCAGGCGGTCAAGGAGGCGGCCGGCCTGGATCGAGTGCGACCGCTGAGCGCCGACCTGCAGCAGGTGCTCCACGGGCTGCCCGCCGCCGCTGCGGCACAGGCCAGCGGCAACGGCAGCGACAACGGCGCGTCGCCTGACGGCGGCGCCGGTTCGGACGAGGAGGTCGTCGATGCGGAGTTCACCCGTGACTGAGCCGCGCGAGCAGCAGGCCACCGAGGTTCGGCAGCCCACCGCCGAGCAGGCCGCCGAGGCCACCCCGGCCTCGGCGGCCACGCCGGCCAGCCAGGGCCAGCCGCCGCCCAGCGCCGCCGAACTGGCGACCGAGCTCGAGCAGATGCGCGACAACTACCTGCGCGCCCGCCTACCGGCGCCGCAGCCAGCAGGAGATCGAGCGCCGCGCGCTGGACGCCCACGCGCTGTTGCTGCGCGACTGGCTGGAGGTCGTCGACAGCGTCGACCGGGCGCTGGCGCTCGACCAGGGCGCCGAGCTGCGCGAGGGCCTGCGCGCGGTGCTCGACCAGATGCAGGGCGTGCTCAAGCGCCACGGCGCCGAGCGCATCGACGCCGAGGGCCAGCCGTTTGACCCCAACCTGCACGAGGCGATCTCGACCGTGACCAGCGCCGATCACGCGCCCAACGTCGTGGTGCATGTGGCGCGGGCCGGCTGGCGGCTGGCCGACCGGGTGTTGCGCCCCGCGCAGGTGGTGGTGGCCAAGGCGCCAGAGGAGGTGAGCCACGGTGGCGACCGCGACGCGTGACTTCTATGAGGTCCTCGGGGTCAGCCGGGATGCCAGCGCGGAGGAGATCCGCAAGGCCTACCGCAAGCTGGCGCGCAAGCACCATCCCGACGTCAACAAGGACGACGGCGCGGAGGAGCGCTTCAAGGAGATCTCCGAGGCCTACGACGTGCTCTCAGACCCCGACAAGCGCAAGCAGTACGACCGCTTCGGGCCCGCCTGGCGCCAAGCGGCCGCCGGTGGCGGTGGCAGTGGCGGTGCCGGTGGTTCGTCGGGCTTTGGCGGCTTCGGCGCGGGCGGCTCGGGGTTCTCAGACATCCGCGTGGAGTTCGGCGAGGGCAGCGACCTCGATCTCAACGACATCCTGGGCTCGTTCTTCGGCGGCGGTCGCGGTCGCACCAGTCGGTCGGGCTTCGGCGGGTTCGCGGCGCGAGGCTCTGACCACGAGGCGGTCCTGGAGCTCACGCTGGCCGAGGCGGCGCGCGGCGGCCGGCGCTCGGTGCGCATGGGCGACGGGCGCAACTACGAGGTCAACGTCCCGGCCGGCGTGCGCGACGGCCAGCGCATCCGCCTGGCCGGCGAGGGCGGCCAGGGCAGCGGCGGCGGCCCGTCCGGTGACCTGTTCCTGCGCGTGGCGCTCAAGCCCGACCGGCGCTTCCGGCTGGCCGGCCGCGACCTGCACACCGAGGTGGCCGTCGCGCCGTGGGAGGCGGCGCTCGGCGCGACCGTCGAGGTCCCCACGTTGGACGGCAGCGCCAAGGTCAAGGTGCCGGCCGGCTCTTCGAGCGGCCGGCGGCTGCGGCTGCGCGGCCAGGGCTATCCCGACGGCAAGGGCGGCAAGGGCGACCTGTACGCCTCGGTGCGCATCGTGGTGCCCAAGCAGATCAGCGACCGCGAGCGCGAGCTGTTCGAGCAGCTGGCCCAGGCCTCGAGCTTTGACCCGCGCAAGGAGGCGGCACGATGATCACCACGGCGACCGGCACCACGCTGGCGCGCCGACCCCGCACGGCCGCTGCCGGCGCGCTGCTCGAGCTCGAGCTGCTGGCCCGCGAAGCCGGCCTGCACCCCGAGCTGGTGCGCCGCTTCGTGGCGCTCGGCCTGCTCGACGACGCTCACGGCCACCCAGGGCTGTTCTGGCGCGACGCCGCCGCCAGGCTGGCGAGGGCCAGCCGGCTGCGCCGCGACCTCGGGCTCAACTACGCCGGCGCCGTACTGGCCTGCGAGCTGCTCGAACGCATCGACGCACTCGAGGCGCGGCTGCGCCGCTACGAACCGGACTTCAGCATGAACTTCGACGAGAGGTGACGACAAACCATGGACCCCAACAAGCTCACCGAGAAGACGCAGCAGGCGCTGCACGACGCCCAGACCAAGGCGCTGCGCTTCGGCCACACCGAGGTCGACGTCGATCATCTCCTGCTCGCCCTGCTCGACCAGGACGACGGGCTGGTCGGCCGGCTGCTCGGGCGCGCCGACGTGGACGTCGACGCGCTGCGCTCCGGCCTGGAGGACCAGCTCGGCCATCGCCCGCGCGTCAGCGGCCCGGGCGCGGCGCCCGGCCCGGTCTATGTCACCCGACAGCTCAACGAGGTACTCGACGCCGCCGAGCGCGAGGCTCAGCGCCTCAAGGACGAGTACGTGTCCGTCGAGCACGTGGTGCTGGCCACCATCGACACCGGCTCGGCAACGGCGGCCGGCAGGCTGCTCAAGGAGCACGGTGTGACCAAGGAGCGCTTCCTGGGCGCGCTGACCGAGGTGCGCGGCAGCCAGCGCGTCACCAGCTCGAATCCTGAGGTGGCCTACGAGGCGCTTGAGAAGTACGGTCGCGACCTGGTGGCCGAGGCGCGGGCCGGGCGCATGGACCCGGTCATCGGCCGCGACGCCGAGATCCGCCGCGTGGTGCAGATCCTGTCGCGCAAGACCAAGAACAACCCGGTGCTGGTCGGCGACCCGGGCGTGGGCAAGACCGCGATCGTCGAGGGCCTGGCGCAGCGCATCGTGCGCGGCGACGTGCCCGAGGGCCTCAAGGACAAGACGGTCTTTGCGCTGGACATGGGCTCGCTGGTGGCCGGCGCCAAGTATCGCGGTGAGTTCGAGGAGCGGCTGAAGGCGGTGCTGGCCGAGGTCAAGGCCGCCGAGGGCCAGATCCTGCTGTTCATCGACGAGATGCACACGATCGTCGGCGCCGGCGCGGCTGAGGGCGCGATGGACGCCAGCAACATGCTCAAGCCTATGCTCGCGCGCGGCGAGCTTCACTGCATCGGCGCCACCACGCTGGACGAGTACCGCAAGCACATCGAGAAGGACGCGGCGCTGGAGCGCCGCTTCCAGCCGGTGGTCGTCGACGAGCCCACGCTGGAGGACACCATCTCGATCCTGCGCGGCCTGCGTGAGCGCTTCGAGGTCCACCACGGCGTCAAGATCCATGACAACGCGCTGGTGGCCGCCGCGACGCTGAGCCACCGATACATCACCGACCGCTTCCTGCCCGACAAGGCGATCGACCTCGTCGACGAGGCGTGCGCGGTGATCCGCACCGAGATCGACTCGATGCCGGCCGAGCTGGACGCCATCACCCGCCGCGTCATGCAGCTGGAGATCGAGGAGGCGGCTCTGACCAAGGAGACCGACGCGGCCTCCCAGCAGCGGCTGGAGACGCTGCGCAAGGAGCTGGCCGACCTGCGTGGCCAGGCCGACGCCATGACCGCGCAGTGGGAGGCCGAGCGCCAGGCCATCAAGAAGCTGCAGGGCCTGCGCTCTGAGCTGGAGGCGCTGCGCCACCAGATCGAGGAGGCCGAGCGCTCCTATGACCTCAACCGGGCCGCCGAGCTGCGCCACGGCAAGCTGCCCGAGCTCGTGCGCCGGCTCGCCGCCGAGGAGCAGCGGCTGTCGTCCAAGCAGAGCGGTCAGCGGCTGCTGCGCGAGGAGGTCACCGAGGACGAGATCGCCCAGGTCGTCGCCCGCTGGACGGGCATCCCGGTCAGCCGGCTGGTCGAGGGCGAGCGCCAGAAGCTGCTGCGCCTCGATGAGGTCCTGCACGAGCGCGTCATCGGCCAGGACGAGGCGGTGCAGCTGGTCGCCGACGCCGTTATCCGCGCCCGTTCGGGCGTCAAGGACCCGCGTCGGCCGATCGGCTCGTTCATCTTCCTCGGGCCCACCGGCGTCGGCAAGACCGAGCTGTCCAAGGCGCTGGCCGAGTCGCTGTTCGACAGCGAGGACAACATGGTGCGCCTGGACATGTCGGAGTACCAGGAGCGCCACACCGTCAGCCGGCTGATGGGCGCCCCGCCCGGCTACGTCGGCTACGAGGAGGGCGGCCAGCTCACCGAGCAGGTGCGCCGCAAGCCCTACAGCGTGGTCCTGTTCGACGAGATCGAGAAGGCCCACCCCGACGTGTTCAACACGCTGCTGCAGATCCTCGACGACGGCCGCCTCACCGACGCGCAGGGCCGCACCGTCGACTTCCGCAACTGCGTGGTGATCATGACCTCCAACATCGGGTCGCTGCACCTGCTGGAGGGCCTCGATGACCACGGCCAGATCGCAGAGGACGCGCGCGACCGCGTCATGGGCGAGCTGCGCGGCCACTTCCGGCCCGAGTTCCTCAACCGCGTCGACGACATCGTGCTCTTCAAGCCGCTGACGCTCGAGGAGATCGAGCAGATCGTCGACCTGCAGGTCGCCGACGTCCGCAACCGGCTGGCCGACCGGCGGCTGGAGCTCGAGATCACCGAGCCGGCGCGCAAGCTGATCGCCCGCGAGGGCTATGACCCGATCTACGGAGCCCGGCCGCTGCGGCGGTTCATCAGCCACGAGGTCGAGACCCGCATCGGCCGTGCGCTGCTGGCGGGCGACATCACCGACGGCGCGACCATCACCCTGGACGCCGACGGCGACGAGCTGGCGGTGCGCTTCAGCAACAGCGCGCCGGACGCCGAGCCTGAGCTGACAGGGGTGGCTGGTTGATGGCGGGCGGTCTATACGACGTGATCGTGGCTGGCACGGACGGCTCGCCGACCGCCGCTCGCGCGGTGGAGCATGCCGTCCGGCTGGCGGCCGCCACCGGTGCACGGCTCGAGCTGGTGGCGGCCTACACGCCAGCGCCCGAGAGCCGGTTGCGCCATGAAGCCCAGGACGCACCAGAGGACGTCCGGTGGATGATCAACCCGCGAGAGGACGCCGACGCCGCGCTGACCGAGGCGGCCGAGGTCGCCGAGGCGGCCGGTGTGCCGGTCGGGCGGCATGCCCGCGACGGCGACGCGGCCTCGGCGATCCTCGACGTCGCCGAGGAAGTCGGCGCCGATCTGATCGTCGTCGGCAACAAGGGAATGACCGGCGCGCGCCGCTTTCTGCTGGGCTCGGTCCCGAACCAGGTCAGCCACCACGCGCCCTGCAGCGTGCTGATCGTGCGCACCACCTAGTGCCAGACGGCTGCGCCTAGCGGCTGCGCTCGCGGTTCGGCGCGGCGTCGTCGTCGCCGTCGGAGGCGTAGGTGGCCTCGCGGACGGTGGCGTCCGTCTCAAGCCCGCCGCCCAGGCCGCCGCCGGCGGTGGCCAGCGAGCTGACAAGCCAGGCGAGCGCCAGGTAATCGGAGATCGTGACCGGGTGACCCAGGGACGCAGCGAGCAGCGTGGTGGGCACCACGAGCCATGCGCCCGCCAAGGTGATGACCAACAGCGCCAGGTACAGCGTCGCGACTCCGAGCAGGACCGTCAGTGAGGTGGCCAGGTTGAACAACAGGACCTGCGTTCGGGCCCCCGGCCGGCTGCTGCGTTCCCATAGGCCATGGACCAGCACCAGCGCGACGGCGGAGCCTCCCACCGACAGCACGGTAAGCACCGCCAGCCGCGCCACATCGAGCGCGTCGGCCAGCTGCCACAGGTCGGGCGTCACCAGCGCGAAGACCACCGCTGCCAGCGCGGCCGTCAAAGCGCGCGACAGCCGGGCGGTGAAGCGCCATGGCTGATTGGCGGCAACCAGCCCGGCGAGCAGTCGCAGATGACCGCCGCCGAGCACGTAGGCAAGGCCTTCGGGGCTGTCGCCCACGTCTCGCAGGGCGATGAGGCGCGCGCGAAGTCGGCGTGTGCGGCCTGCGTTGTCAGCATCGCCACAGTCCTCTCCCAGGACCTCGTCGAGCAGGCGGACGAGCGCGTCCCTGGCGTGCTGGCCGGTGCGCGTGGGGCCGAGCGCCGGCAGCGAGAGCAAGGCGACGCCGTGCACGGGCGACGCGTGACCGGCCACGAGATGACGGCCGAGCCGCAGCGGCACGTCGGCCACGCCGATCGCCAGATCCCATCCTTCGCCGACCAGCCGCTGTCGCAGCGCGTCAACGAGCTCCATGGTCGGCGCCGGCCGACCGAGCATCGGCTCCTGGACCACGTGCACCTTCGCGCCGGCGTCTGAGCCCAGCCGGCGTAACTGCTGCTCGACGACGGCCGCCAAGTCGTCGGCAAAGCCAGCCGCCTGGCCCGGCGCCACCAGCAGCGCAACCTCGACGGTCGAGATCGCCGCCTTCCCCTGGTCTGTCTCGGGGAGCTCGGTCGCCGCGCCGCTCATCGCTCGTGGTTGTACCCGAAGAAGACCGAGATCGCCGGTGGCTCAGTCGCAGCTGCGCCATCTCGCTTGCAACACGCATCAGAGCTCGGCGCGTCAGGACGAGAATCGCCGGGCGGTGTTCTGGAAGCTCGTGTGACGTGCGCCGAGCGGAGGGCCGAGGTCGGCCGCGTCGCCTGCGACACTCGCCGGCATGTCTTCCAGAGAGCCGCTGGAGCGCGTGGCGGCTGCCGCCGAGCGCATCGCCGACGCCTTGGAATATCTCACCCGCCAGGCGACGCCCGCTGGGCCGCAACCGCAGCTGAAGATCGCCCGTGCGCCCACGGACACCAGCCGGATGGAGGCGGTGACGCTTCGGCCTGAGGAAGGTCTGATGACGGCGATCATCCAGAACACCGGCGACGCCGATACGCTCGTCAGCGACCCGCGCGCTCGTCTTGGTGATGTGGAGGTCGTCGGCACGCTGATCGACCGAGACAGCCAGACGCGCTCGTCCCTGACGGTGCCGGCGGCAGCCGGCGGGCCGGGTGTTCAGACGGAATTTCGCTTCGAGCGCCACGCTCACCTGCTGGCCGACCTACCGCTGGTGCTTCGCTTTCCTCACCAGCCGGGCCGCTGGCCCGGCGAGAGCCTGCTGGAGGTACGACTTGAGCCGGCTGGTCTGGTCGGCGGTCGCCATACCTGGCGCGTGACCGACAGCACGACGAAGCCGGCAGCCGATGCCGCTGCTTGAGCCCGACCGCCGCCTCGGCGCCTGGACGACGGTGCGGTTCATCGACGCAGGGGGCAACGGCGAGGTCTGGGAGGTCCAGGGGCCCGATGGCGCGAGCGCAGCGCTCAAAGTCTTGCTGGACCGGCGCGCAGAGTCGGTGGCCTACCGGCGCTTTAGCCGCGAGATCGAGACGGTGCAGAGCCTCGGGCAGCGCCCTGGCATCTTGCCCGTACGTGAAGCGCATCTGCCGAGGCAGCCCACCCGCAAGGATCGCGCCTGGTACGTGATGCCGTTAGCGCGACCGCTGACGGAAGCCTTGGAGGGAGAGCCCGTCGCGCAGGCTGTCAGCGCGATTGCCGAGCTCGCCCAGGTCTTGGCCGACCTGCATGCCCAGGGCATCGCCCACCGCGACATCAAGCCAGCCAACCTGCTGTGGTATGAGCACTCGCCGGTCCTTGGCGACTTCGGCTTGGTCCATTTGCCCGACGCCGAGTCGCTGACCGAGCCGGGCCGGGTTCCCGGCGCGTTCGGCTACATCGCCGATGAGGTCATGCAGAATCCGGAGACGGCCGAGGGCCCGCCGGCTGACGTGTTCGCCCTGGCCAAGGTGTTGTGGAAGCTGCTGACGCCCGGGGCGCTGTATCCACCGCAGGGGTCACTGCGAGCCGACGGTGGGCCTTCGACCCTTGAGCGCAGTCTCACGGTGCCGCGCGCGGATGCGCTGGACCGCATCCTCGAGAGCGCCACCGCACCGCTGGCGGCGCGGATCGACATGCTGACGTTGGCCTCGCAGCTGCGTGCCTGGCTTGCGCTGCCTGCGCCGGCTGGGCTGCCCGACAGCCTGCAGGCTGTCGTGGCGGCCGCGCGCCGGGCGATGCAACCAGCTCTGACCGCGCGAGACCAGGCGGCCGGCCGACGACAGGCGGCCGAAGCGGCGCAGCAGCTGCTCGTGCGGTCCGCCGACGAGCTCTTCGATGTGGTGCGGGCGGTCGATCCCACCGGAGCGCAGGTCGGGCGGATGGCCGTGGGCGCGCTCAACCAGTTGATCGAGCAACCCGCCGAGACCGGACGGCCGCTGTTTGGCGCGCCCTTTCACTACGGAATTCGGATCTCGCGTCCCGCCGGGGTTGGATCAGAGGACGTGCTCGTCGTCGCGTTCTGCCTTCAGGTGGCAGAGGACGAATCGGCGCAGGGCGCGGTCACCGGCCTGCTGTTGGCCGGCGATGAGCGCACCAACGACAGCGAGTTTCGCTCGCTTGCGACCCGGAGGGCGCCGCTGGGCATCGAGCTCGAAGCGGCAGTTGAGCAGACCGTCGCCGAGGCCGTCGGGCAGCTCGAGCCGGTGATGCAGGCGTTCATCCGACGTGCCGGGGATTGAAGGCCGCCTGCGTCGGCCCATCCGCGCGTCTGTTGGAGCTCCGCCGGACCGCAGGCCGGAGGAAGGTCTGGGGACGGCAATCATCCACAACATCGGCGACGCCGACACGCTGGTCAGCGCGCCGTGACCTTGCCGCCTTGCCGCGCTGGCCTATCTCTGGAGGCGTACCAACTAGAGGGGAGGTCCATATGAGCCCTTGGCCCGCTCCTAATCGGCCATTCACCCCCCCGCAGCGGCGTGCTGCGCGGATGGGAGCTTCGTCGAGCGCTGGCCGACCGGCCCGCCTGGCGGCTGGAGGGCGAGCGGCTGATCCGACGCGTGCACGGCAGAGACTTCGTGCAGGCGCTCGAGCTGATCCAGGCGGTGGCGATGCAGGCCGAGGACTTCGGCCGTCATCCCAGCGTGCACATCGACGAGTTCGGCCACATCACCTTCTCGATCTCCAACCCAAATCACGCCGGTATCACGGTGGCCGAGCTGCGCTTGGCCGACAAGGTCGACGCAGCACTGGCCGGTCACGCGCAGCCGGCCGCCGCGTAAGCGCCGCCATGGCAGTGGTGGGGTACAACGTCGCGCCCGAACGCCGGCGCGCCGTGGTGCTGCGCGTCGTGCAGCCGGCGCTCGTGGGCCTCATCGATGGCACGGTGTCGACGCTGGCGCCGATCTTCGCCACCGCCTACCTGGCCGGCTCACACGCCGCGCTGCTGGTGGGCCTGGCCTCGGCGCTCGGAGCCGGCATCAGCATGGGGCTCTCCGAGGCGCTGTCTGACGACGGCTCGATCACCGGCCGAGGCAACGCCGCCGTCAGGGGCGCCATCACAGGCCTGGCCACGCTGGTCGGCGGCAGCCTGCACGCGCTGCCGTTCCTCATCGGCCACCTCCACACCGCACTGCTTGTGGCCTACACCGTGGTGGCCTGCGAGCTGGTGGCCATCGCCTGGATTCGCAAGGCGTTCCTCGGCATCGCGTTGGGTCGCTCGCTGCTCCAGGTCACCGTTGGCGGCGTCATCGTGGCAGCCGTCGGCGCGCTCATCGGGCACGGCTGAAATCCGAGCTCGACGAGGCTTGTCAGCTGGGTCAGCACGTCCTACTTGACCCTAGAAGACCCCCGAGCGGAGGACCGCCATGACCCTGGCAGTTGCCCACGAACCGACTTCGCCAACGCTCGCGAGCGACGCGCTGCCGGCTGTGGCGTTGCCTACCCGCCCCCGCACGATCCAGTTCGCCGAACCGACGGACCGGCTGGTCGCACCTGTGACGGCGGCGGCACCGTCGCCGTTTCGCGGCGCTTCCTGGCGTGCGGGCCAGCGTCGCTACGAGGTGGTCGCCGATCTGCTTCCCGCCGCCGACGAGAGCCAGACCGGCGACTTCTGTGTCGTCGACTCCAGCGACGACGCCCTGACCGTCGTGCTTGGCGATGTCGTCGGGCATGGGCCTGAGGCGGCCGTCCAGGCCCGCGAGCTCGAGCGAGCCGGCGAAGCGGCGCTGGCCGAGAGCTCAGATCCGCTGGCGCTGCTGCGTGCGCTCAACGCCGAGCTGTGGCCCGATCACACTGCCAGCGCGGTGGTGCTGCAGGTCATCGCCGACTCGCGCGAAGCGCGGTGGGCCAGCGCCGGCCACCCGGCGCCGCTCTTTCTCGACAGCGGCTTGGAGCTCAGCGGCCAAGGTCACGGCGCGCTGCTGGGGGCACTGCCGGAGCCCAACGCGCCGGTCAATCGCGTGCGGCTCGCACCCAACCAGGGCCTGCTGCTGTTCACCGACGGGCTGCTCGATGCACGTCCAGGACGCGACGAGCGCTTCGGATCCGAGCGTCTGTCGCACTTCTTGCGGGAGCTGCGCGGCGCGTCGGCGTCGGTCACCGTGGAGGAGCTGGCTCGCTGCGTGCGCCACTTCTGCGCCCACCGGCTCTGCGACGACACCGCCGTGGTGGCGCTGCGGCGGATGGCTTGACGAGGCCTCGCGACGGCCTACCCACCAGGGCAGAAAGGAGAGCCCTTGGAGATGTACACCAACTTGCTTGATCGCACGCATGACTGCGTCGGTGCTTTGGACGTGGCGGCCTACGACGATCGCTATGAGGTGCTCGTTGATGTGCCGGGTGTGCGGCCCGCCGACCTCGAAGTCACGATGGTCGGCGATCAGCTGCTGATCCGAGGCGTGCGCCGTCACGGCCTCCAGGCAGACGACGTCGCCCAGGCCAATCATCGCTTCGAGCGACGCCTGACGCTGGCCGGCAAGCTCGACCGCGACGCGATCGTGGCCGACCTGCACAACGGCGTGCTGCGCATCGCTGTGCCGCGAATCAGCCTCGAGCGCAGGCGCATCGCCATCGGCACCGGGCGGCCCGCGATCCGCTCCGCGCACGGCCGCGAGCGTATCCGGCTGCCATGGCAGGCCCCCGCCCGCAAGACCCGCCGACGCCTGAGCAGCGGTGCTCGCCAGCTGATGAAGCGGGCATGGCGGCGGTGAGCCATGCTGATCCACCTCGTTGCAGACTACGGGCCGGCCGACCTGGCATTCGCCGAGGTCCAGCAGCGTCTGGCGCTCGAGCTGCCCGAGGCGCAGATCGTCCCGACGGCGGTCGGGGCGTTCGACACCCTGGCCGCCGGGTTCTGTGTTGCGCAACTGGCGCTGACGCCCGGGCCGGCCGACCGCATCATCATGCACAACGTGGCACCGCGCCACGACGACCGCAATCCGCGCCGCGACAACGCCGGCGAACCGTTCTGCGCTGCCCGCACGCATGACGGTGTGCTGGTCGTGGGCGCCCACGCCGGCCAGTGCCTGTCCTTCCTGGCTCCGCACGCCGACGAGATCCGCCGTCTGACTGTTCCGGACTCGGGGTCGCAGTTCCGCTCTCGCGACCTGCTTCCGGCGGCGGTCGCAGCGCTCGCGCGCGGCGAGGACGCGCTGCTGGGCGAGCCGCTGCCTCCCGACGAGATCCCGGCCGTGCCCGAGGGCGTCATCGCCTATGTGGACGGCTACGGCAACCTCAAGACCACGGTCACCGACGCGCCAGCGGCGGCCGGCCAGCGCATCTCCGTGCGGATCGGAGATGTCGACGCCTCCGCCATCGTCTCTGACGGCACCTTCGCGGTCCCCGAGGGCGAGCTGGCGTTCGCACCGGGGAGCTCGGGCTGGCAGCACCGCGACGGCCGACACCTGCGCTTCTATGAGCTGCTGCTGCGTGGCGGCAGCGCGGCTGCGCGCTTCGGCGACCCCAAGCCTGGCGCGCCCATCCACATCAACAACTCCATATCCCGTCATCACGAAACCGAGCAGGAGGTGAGAACCGCATGAGCCGTCCACCTGTGCTGCGCCGCGACCGACAGGTCGCGCCCTGGGATCCGTGGCGCGAGCTCGATGAGATGCGTGAGCGCTTCGACCAGCTCTTCGGCCAGCTGACGCCGTTTGCCGGCGGCGGCGACTCGGCCTGGACCCCCTCCGTCGATCTGGAGGAGACCGACGACGCCTGGATCGTCGAGGCCGACGTGCCAGGTGCCAAGCGCAATGACATCACCGCCGAGGTCCACGGCCAGGAGCTGCGCATCCACGGCGAGATCAAGGAGCGCCAGCGTGTCGGCGTGCTGCGCCGTCGCACGCGCCGCACCGGTGAGTTTGACTACCGGGTCACGCTGCCGGGCGAGGTCGACGCGGACAACATCACCGCCGACCTCGACCACGGTGTGCTGACCGTGACGCTGCCCAAGCACCAGGCCGCTAAGCCCAAGCGCATCGAGATCGGCTCCGGCAGCTGAGACACAGCTCCCTCCCAGGGTTCATGTGCCATGACAACGAGAGGGGGCGCCACGGTGTGGCGCCCCCCGGCTGCGTGCTGGCGGAGCGTGGATGGTTGGCGCTCAGGCCGCCGCGTGCAGCGGCGAGCTTTCGCCGTGCGGCGGCCGGCGCACACCCACCTCGTCGAGGCGGTCGAGCAGGTCCTGCGGATCCTCATAGACCCGGAACGCGCCGCTGAAGAGCAGCTCTTCGCGCCCGTAGCCACCCGACAGCAGCCCGATGGCCAGCGCGCCGGCACGACGGGCCGCCACCATGTCCCAGACCGAATCCCCCACCACGATCGCGTCGGCAAGCGGCACACCCAGACGCCGACCGGCCGCCAGGAACAGATCCGGGTCGGGCTTGGCGTAGCGGACCTGATCGCGGGTGATGAGCACCGGCTCCTGCCCGAGGCCGAGCTTGTCCAAGCCCGGTCGCACGAAGCGCTCCGAGCCGCTGGTGGCGATCGCCCAGCGCACGTCATGCGTGTCGAGCTCGCGCAGCAGCTCGCTGGCGCCCGGCAGGGCGCGCACACTAGCCAGCTGGCGCTCGTAGGCCTCGGCGTGCAGGTCCGAGACGCGCGCGAGCTCGTCGCTGGAGAGCTCGCGGCCCAGCTCGCGCAGCAGCGCCGAGACCATCAGGCCGCCAGACATGCCAATCCGGCGGTGGATCTTCCACACCGACAGCTCAACGCCGGCCTGCTCGAGCGCTTCTCGCCAGGCCACCACGTGCTGGTACACCGAGTCGATCAGCGTGCCGTCAAGGTCGAAGATGAAGGCCGGCGCCGTGCCGTCTTGTTCATGAACATGGTCCATAGGCATTGGGCTCCTCAATGGATCTCTTGAATCACCTTGGTCCCTAGGCCGTCGCTGCGATCACGCAAGCGGCTCACCTTGACAGCGAAGCGTGTCGGCCTAATCCCCACGCTGAACGAACGACGACAACATCAAGGAGGTGCGAGGACCATGACCACGGTGTCTCGTGCCGTGCACGAGCTGGAACAGCGCTTCGCGCAGCTGGCGCCGGAGATCCCTGACGGCGCCGAGAAGGAGGCCCTGTCGGTGCTGCACGGCCTCATCCTGGAGACTCGTCGCGAGCTGAGCGGCGGCGGTGCGGGTGGCGGCGCAGACGCGCAGGTCGCCGATCTGTGGAAGACCGCGCCGGCGATGGAGGGAGCGGCGGTGTCGGAGGGGCTGCCGGTGGGCGAGATGGCGCCTGACTTCGAGCTCCCCGACGAAACCGGTCAGCCGGTCCGACTGCGCCACCTCCGTGGCCGGCCGACGTTGCTGGTGTTCTACCCGCTGGACTGGTCGCCGGGCTGCAGCCAGCAGCTGGACCTCTACCAGCAGGAGATCGAGGAGTTCGAGCGCCGAGGGGTGCAGCTGATCGGCATCTCGGTGGATTCGATCTACTCGCATGGCGCGTGGGCCGCCGCGCGCGGAATCAGTTTCCCGCTGCTGTCTGACTTCCAGCCCAAGGGCGAGGTGGCGCGCCGTTACGGCGTGTGGCGCGAGAAGGACGGCTTCAGCGATCGTGCGCTGTTCCTCATCGACGCCGACGGCCGCATCGCTTGGCAGCACGTCTCGCCGCAGCTGCACCACATCCCCGACATCTACGACCTGTTCGACGAGCTCGACAAGGTGACCGCCAGCGACCCGCAGACGCCTGAGCCGGCGGTCGCCTGAGGGCCGAGGAGGTGATGAGCATGCTGACGTCCACGATCCCCTCTCCCTTTGACTCCGCCGCGCCCCGCGCGCGGACTCGGGTCGCGCCGGTCACCGTCTACGGACGGCGCTGGTGCGCCATCAGCGACCTGGAGCGGCGGCTGGGGTGGATGACCGGGGGTCGCGTGCACACGCCGGTGATCCAGGTCGGCGATCAGCTGCTGGTGCAGCCGACGTCGCAGGAGCTCGGCTGGGCGCTGCGGAGGGCCGGCTGGTGAGCGCCACCGCCACTGGGGCGGCCACCATCATCGCCTGCCCGCACTGCCACAAGAAGAACCGCGTACGGCCGGTGGCTGAGGGCACGCCTCGCTGCGCGAGCTGCCATCAGCCGCTGCCGTGGCTGGTTGAAGCAGACGCGGCGTCCTTCGAGGCTGAGACCACCAGCTCGGTTCCGGTGCTGGTCGACTTCTGGGCGGCGTGGTGCGGGCCCTGCAAGATGATGGCCCCGGTGCTCGAGCAGGTCGCCCGCGAGCGAGCCGGCAGGCTGAAGGTCGTCAAGGTCGACGTGGATCGCGCCCAGTCGCTGGCCGCGCGCTATGGCGCCCAGAGCATTCCGCTGTTGGTGCTGATGCGCGACGGCAAGGAGCTGGCCAGGATGACCGGCGCACTGCCTGCTGCTCGGCTCAACGCCTGGCTCAACGGGCAGCTCACCCTGGCCGGGGGCGACTCGGCGCAGCAGGCCTCGTGAGTCTCGCTGGCGGGAGACGCGCCGCTCACGCCAGTCACGGCGCCGAGGGCCCGCTGGTCTAGGTGGCACGGGTTGCCGCCCGAGGACGGAAACGCTGAGCTGCTCAAGTCGATCGGCGCCCGGACACCCAAGACCGCTTCGAGCACAAGAAAGGGCCGCCACGAAGGCGGCCCCATGCGGAACTCGTGCGGAGTTCCTGTTCGCCACATGAGTATCGCCGGAGCGCGCCGGCGTGTCGAGTTCCCGTGCCAGGAGGTTGCCGCCGTCAACCGAAACGCTTCGATGCGCGGCGCTCGGGCGCCCCGACGTGATGCTCGACCAGACGCTGTAGAAGACGGTCGAGTTGGCGGCGCTCGGCGGCTGACAGCGAAGTGAGCAGCGCGGTGTGCGCGGTATCGAGCGCGGCGTCGCGTTGCGTGAGGGCCTTGCGGCCTGCCGGTGGGATGTCGACCGCGTCGCGGCGCGGGTCGCGCGAATCCGGGCCCCGGCTGATTAGCGCATCGGGCTCGAGGTCGCGCAGCACGCCGACGACCTCCTGGGGTAGATGCTCAGACGCCGTCCGAGCTCGGCCTGGCTGATGGGGCCGAACTCCTCCAGCACAGCGAGAATTCGAAGCGGGTGCGGGCGGCCGCCCGAACACCGCACGCGGGCCTTGTCACGCCATCTGAGCGTCCTATCCGACCTGCACTGGAGTGCTCAACGACAAACATGGAGGTCTTGACTCGGTGCAACCCATCGACGCTGGGAGGCAGGCGTGACCCCGCCGGCGACGGCCGGGCGGCGCAGCGGGACGCCCGCGCTGCGTCCGCCCTTGATCCTCGGGCGTTGCGAGCGCTGCTTTGCGCCCATGGTGCGCCGCTCGCGCGGAGGTGAGCGGCTCTGCGCGTCGTGCGTTGCCGGTGATCGCGCCATCGATCAGGCGGCGCGAGCTGAGCAGCTGGTGCGCCGGCAGCTGTACCGAGCCACGGGCAATGTCGAGCGGCGGGACGGCGGCGCGCAGAAGCTGTCGCTGCCGTCGGCGCCGATGGACCGGCCGCTGCGCATCGCGCTACTAGCGCCGCCCTGGCTGCCAGTGCCACCGACCGGCTATGGCGGCATCGAGTCGGTGGTCGCGCTGCTGGCCGACGCGCTGGTCGACGCCGGCCACGACGTCACGTTGTTCGCCGCCCCCGGCTCACGCAGCAGCGCCAACGTCGTCACCCCGCTGGACCGGCTGCACCCCGACGAGATCGGCGCCAGTGTCGTGGAGGCCGACCACGTCGCGCGCGCCGTCGCCTACATCGAGCGCGCCGCGATGGACGGCAACCCCTATGACGTGGTCCACGACCACTCCGGCTGGGTGGCACTGGCGATGGCCGACCGGCTGCCCGTCCCCGTCCTGCACACCGTGCACGGCGCCTTCGACGACAACGCCAAGCGCTTCTACGCCGCCCACGGCGCCAAGGCCGCGATCTCCTGCATCTCCAAGGCCCAGGCGGCCACCCGGCCCAAGGGCCTGCGCGTCGACGCCGTGGTCGGCAACCCGATCGACGTCGAGGCGTGGCCGACCGACCACCCCAAGGACGACTACTTGCTCTGGGTGGGGCGCTTCGCGCCCGAGAAGGGCGCGCACCGCGCCATCCGCGTGGCCAAGGCCACCGGCCGTCGGTTGATCCTCGCCGGCCCGGTGCAGCCCGGTCAGGAGCGCTTCTTCGCCGAGGCGATCGAGCCGCATCTCGACGGGGAGCAGATCCAGTACGCGGGCGAAGTCGGCGGGGCGCGCAAGGTCGAGCTGTTCGCCGGCGCGCACGCGTTCTTGATGCCCATCACTTGGGAGGAGCCGTTCGGCATGGTGATGGTCGAGGCCATGGCTGCCGGCACGCCCGTGATCGCGTTCGCGAGGGGGTCGGCGCCGGAGGTCGTCGAGGCGGGCCGCAGCGGCCTGCTGGTCGGCGACGAGGAGGCGATGGCCGAGGCTGTGCACGATGCCGCCGATCTGTCGCCCGCCGAGTGCCGGACCAGCGTCGCTGAGCGCTTCAGCCCCGAGGCGGTGGCGCGCGCCTACGAGCGCACCTACCGGGCGATTGCCATGCCGCAAGCCCGTGACGGCGGTGAGCAGGAGGGCGAGCTCGAGGAGGTGATGGCGGCGTGAAGGACGCCGACGTGACCCAGGGCACGGTCATCAAGGCGGGCAACGCGTTCTGCGTCGCCCGGCCCGACGGCCAGCTGCCGGCCGGTGAGCATGCGCTCGGACTCTACGTCGGGGACTGCCGTCACCTGTCGGTACATGAGCTGGCGCTCAACGGCGTGACGCCGCGCCTGCTGGTCTCCTCCGACCAGGCCGGCGGCGCGGCCGTCTATGAGCTCACCAACCCCGAGCTGCCGCTGGCCGACGGCACCACGCTGCCGCTGCAGGCGCTGAGGATCCGGCTCGAGCAGCGCATCCACCGCGACGGGCTGGACGAGACCATCACGCTGCGCTCTCACCATGCCGCCCCGGTCGAGCTCGAGCTCTCGCTGCGATTGGACGCCGACTTCGCGCCCATGCTCGAGATCCGCGAGATGACCGAGCCGCACGAGCGGCCGGTCCTGCGCAGGGGCAGTGGTGGCGAGCTGCGGCTGTCGTGTGTTGGCCTGGATGGCTGGACGCGGGCGACGACTGTGATCTGTGAGGGCGCCCAGGTCGGCGATGACGGCGTGCTTCGCGCCACCGTGCAGCTCGATCCGCACGGCGAGCACCAGCTTTCGCTGACCTGCCGCTTCTCCGCGACCGCTCCCGCGCAGGAGCTCCCCGCCGCGCCGGCGCTCAACCGCCAGCCGGCTGCGCGACAGGCGGCCGTGGACGCCGACGCCTGGCTGGCCGACCGCGCCCGCGTCGAGACGGCCGACGAGCTGGTCGACCGCATGCTGCGACGCAGCCTGTTGGACCTGCGGCTGCTGATCTCCGACCTGGATGGCCAGCCCTACCTGGCGGCCGGCATCCCCTGGTACGCGACGCTGTTCGGCCGTGACTCGCTGATCACCGCCAACCAGGTTCTGGCCTTCGACCCCGGGCTGGCCGCCGGCACGCTGCGCCTGCTGGCTGCCCACCAGGGCCGGCGCGACGACCCGGCCCACGACGAGCAGCCCGGCCGGATCTTGCACGAGCTACGACTGGGGGAGGTGGCCAACACCGACCGCACCCCGCTGGCGCGCTACTACGGCACCGCCGACGCCACCGCGCTGTTTCTCATCCTGCTCGCGCGCCACGCGGACTGG
Organism: Solirubrobacterales bacterium; assembly: GCA_016215085.1. Classification (GTDB taxonomy): domain Bacteria; phylum Actinomycetota; class Thermoleophilia; order Solirubrobacterales; family Solirubrobacteraceae; genus Baekduia. The sequence goes on from JACRMD010000010.1 coordinate 23,243, forward strand.
ACCGGCGATCTGGGGCTCTTCCTCGAGCTTCGCGACCACGTCGACGCGGCGCTCGAATGGCTTGACGACCACGGAGACCTCGACGGCGACGGCCTGATCGAGTACCTCAAGCGCGCAGACGGCGGCTTGGACAACCAGGGCTGGAAGGACTCCTGGGACGGCGTCTGCGACGAGCGCGGGGTCCCGCTGGCCGGCCCGATCGCGCTCGTCGAGGTGCAGGGCTACGCCATCCGCGCGCGCGAGGACAGCGCCCGCCTGCTCGAGCGCCTCGGCGACCACGACCGCGCCGCCGAACTGCGCGTCACGGCCGCCCGCGCACGGGAGGCTCTGGGCCGATTCTGGCTGCCCGACCTCGGCGCCTACGCCATGGCGCTGGACGGCCACAATCGCCCCTCGCGTGCGCTGGCGTCCAACATGGGGCATCTGCTCTGGGCCGGCGTGCTGGACCCCGTCAGCGCCGAGGCGGTGCGCGACCACCTGATGAGCGAGCAGCTGCACTCCGGCTGGGGCATCCGCACCCTGGGCGCCGGTGAGGTGGCCTACAACCCAGTCGGCTACCACACCGGAAGCGTCTGGCCCCACGACACCGCCATGATCGCCGCCGGCCTGCGCGATTATGGCTACGACGTGGACTTCCTGGCGTTGTGCGAGGGGTTGCTCGACGCGGCCGCCGCCTTCCCGCAGTACCGGCTGCCCGAGCTGTTTGCCGGGTTTTCACGCGAGGACTACGAAGCCCCTGTGCCCTACCCGGTCGCCTGCCGTCCCCAGGCCTGGGCCGCCGGCGCCATCCCGTACATGTTGACCATCGCGCTCGGCCTGCAGCCCGATGCCTTGTCGCGAACCCTGCGTATCCGCCGTCCGCTGCTGCCGCGCCACCTGGACTCACTGGCCCTGCACGATCTGCCGGTCGGCGACGCACGGGTCGATCTGCGCTTCGAGCGCGTGCGCGCCGGCGAGGCCACCGTGGCGGTGACCGAGGCGACGGTGCGCGGCAATCTCGACGTCGTCGTCGACTTGGGACCGGGCCGGCCGGCTGCGCCAACGACAGACGCGAATATCGGTGCAGAGGCGCAAGCCGCCGCGTAGCGGCGTCGACTGACGTGCGGGCTCGGGAGCGGGCCCTCGCTGCGTCTATCGGCCCAGTCGTCGACGCCGGAGCGTGCGCGCCGCCTCGCCGACGGCCAGTTGTAGCAGCGCTCCGAGCGTCATAACCACCGACACGATTAGGAACTCGATGAGGTCGCCGATCATGGCAAGTGCCTGCGGGATGTTGTCGTTCATCGCTCCTCCACGACGTCGGTCAGGACTACGAGCAGGCAATAGGCCACTCCACCAGCGATCGCATCCGTTGCGGTCCTTCGGGAGCGGCCTATTGCCCCTCCCATGCAGACGCAGGTCACAACGTCGGCGAAGCTGCGGTTGGTCGAGGTGCCCTCGCCCTCGCCACAGGAGCGGGCGGCGGGGGATGGGCGGACGATCATCGACGCGGACGTCGACGAGGCGCTGCTGGAGAGCTTTCCGGCCAGCGATCCGCCGCAGTGGTGGGCGGGACCGCCTCGAGCTTAGGACCCAGCGGCACGCTCTGCCCACGACCGGCGGTTCGCCGCCACGGGGTTGGCTTCCCCGTGGGCCCGTGTCGGCGCCGAGGCTCCGTAAGGCCAGTTAGCGGGCGGGGCTATGTCCACTTCAACGGCTCAGACGCGGACACGGAGCCGCGCGATTAGCGACACGTCATCGTCGCCGCGACGCTTCCCGCAGGTCTTCGATCAGCAGGTCGAGCACCGCCTCCTCGTGCACTCCGTGGCCGGCGGCGGCGATCGCGGCTGCGAGGGGAAGCAAGCGCCCGTGCAAGTTGCGCGGGCGCCGCGAGGCGAGGCCGGCAGTGGGGCGCGCGGTAATGGCGTCCCTATAGCTGTCGACGTCGTAACGCCACGGCTCCGCGCCGACGGTCTGCATCGCGCGCGAGACGATGTTCAGCCCGCCCCAGTCGAAGTCGCCGTGGACTCGGATGTCGCAGCCGTGGTCGCGCAGCGCCTCGAGCAGGCGCAGGCAGGCGGTGGTGAACTGGCCGTCGGCGCAGACCAGCGGCGGGCAGGCGGCGCCGAGTCCGCGCTCGGCCTTGCGCACCACCGACGGGTTCTCGCACACGAACACGGTGGCGGGCGTGAACGCCAGCGGCTCGTCGGTGAGGTTGCCGAGCGTGAGCGCCAAGTGGCGGCCGGCGGCCAGGCGGGTCATGCCGGCCACGAGACCGCCGCCGGCCACGGGCAGGTTGAGCGCGACCACCGCGCAGGAGATCGAGTCGGTCAGGACGCCGTGGCGCTCGAGCAACGCGCGGCGCTCTGACGCCTCGCCAGGGGCAGGGATGCCGTCGCGATGGGCGAGCAGGTTGACCAGCAGCTGCCCGGCGGCGGTGCCGGCGTCCAGCGCGTGCGCGTCGCCGCGCAGCCCGGCGGCAAGGATCGCCTGCGCCTCCGGCGGCGTGAGCGGCAACTGGGCGGCCACGTCGAGCGCGAGCATCAGCCCGGTGCCGTCGTCCTCGTAGGCCAGTCGTGCGACCGCGCCGCGCGAGCGGGCGTGCTCGAGCCAGGCGGCCACCGCCGGATCCTCAGCAGCCGCGTGCGCCTCCGCACGCGTCCAGACGGCGGCGCGGCCGTCGCGCACCGCGCGGCGGGCTGCGCGATGGTTGGCCAGCGGGCCGCCGATCAGCTCGAGCGCCTCTTCCAGCCCGACGGCGAACCGCGAGCTGCGCAGCGCCGCGTCGACGCTCGCCAGGCGCACCGGTGCTGGGCCGCCGGGCGTCGGCGGCCGGTAACGCCGGCCCAGCAGGCCGGCCAAGGACTGGATCTCCTCCAGCGTGCAGTCCTCGAGCGTCACGGTGCCGGCCACCCGGCCGTGCTGCTCGACCTTCGCGCGGCTGGCGGCGAGCAGCCGCTGAAAGCCCGGCTGGCCGAGGTAGGCGCGCAGCGCTTGCGCCTCGGTGGCCGGCAGCGCGGCGCTCACTCGTCGATCACCGCCACCTTGGTGGCGCCGTTCCAGCGGAAGTGCTCGGCGTAGACGCCCCACTCGGCGTTGTCGCGGTGCAACTCGTAGAAGCCGACCTCCGGGACGGTGGCCACGCACGGATCGATGTCGTAGGCGGTCAGGAACAGGTCCAGGTCGAGGTCGACGAGCACCTTGAACATG
>JACRMD010000011.1 GCA_016215085.1 Solirubrobacterales bacterium
CCGGCACCAGCGGCTCGTCGGGCACGGACACGTCCAAGGACACCTCCAAGGACGGCGAGACGGGCACCGGCAAGCCGGCCGCGCCCGAGCCGATCGAGCTCGGCGCCGACGCCGTCTCGGTCTACGACCCGTACCCCCGCGCGACCGAGACGGGCGCCCCCGTCGACGCCTACGACGGCGACCCCGAGACCGCCTGGGACGTGAAGGTGGCCGACGGCAGCCAGCAGATGGGCGTCGGCCTCGTCGTCGACCTCGGCTCCAAGCGCGGGGTGCGCGTGCTCGAGCTGACCACCGGGACGCCCGGCTTCCGCACCGAGGTCTACGCGACCGACAGCTCCGAGGTCCCGCCCGACGTGCTCGACACGCGCTGGGCGCACGTCAAGGACGCCTCCGACGTGGGGTCCGGCGACAAGGGCAAGGAGCGCATCGTGCTCGGCGGCGGCTCGACGAAGTACCGCCACGTGCTGATCTGGCTGACGACGCCCCCGAAGGACGGGCCGAGCGTCGAGATCAGCGAGCTCAGCCTGCTCGGCTAGCCTGCGGGCCATGCCCAGCACCGCAACGATGCAGACCAGCGAGGGTCCGATCACCCTCGAGCTCTTCGACGAGGACGCGCCGAAGACCGTCGCCAACTTCAAGCAGCTCGCGGGGGACGGCTTCTACGACGGGCTCGTCTTCCACCGGGTCATCAAGGACTTCATGATCCAGGGCGGCTGCCCCCAGGGCACCGGCACCGGCGGTCCCGGCTACACGTTCGAGGACGAGATCAACGACCACAAGATCGTCCGCGGCGCGCTGGCGATGGCCAACGCCGGCCCGAACACCAACGGCTCGCAGTTCTTCATCGTCACGACGCCCGAGGCGCCGTGGCTCGACGGCAAGCACACCGTCTTCGGCCGCGTGGTCGACGGGATGGACGTCGTCGACAAGATCGAGGGCACCGCCACCGACGCGCGCGACCGCCCGCAGCAGGACATGCGCATCGAGAAGGTGGACGTGGCGGCCTAGCCGCCCTGCCGCCGGCGCGACCGCGAAGCGCGGCCGCGCCGGCCTCGGGCCTAGCTGATCCCCGCCTCCTCGCACGCCGTGGCGTAGCGGCCGGTGCAGATGTCGGAGGCGGAGAGGAACTCGTCCTTGACGACGGTGTCCTTGATGTTGTCCTTGGTCACCGCGATCGGGTCCAGCAGCACCGACGGGACCTGGCCGGCCTTGTTGTCGGTCCGGCCGTTGACCAGGCTCGCCGGCGGCTTGCGCCCGTTGGCGAGGTCGAGCGCCAGCTGCGCGGCGCTCTCGGCCTGCTTCTTGATGGCGAGGTAGATCGTCATGTACTGCTCGCCCACGAGCAGTCGCTGGATCGCCGCCACCTCGCTGTCCTGCCCGGTGACCGGGACGCCCTTGGGGTCGATGCCGGCGCCCTTCATCGCCGCGATGGCCCCGCCCGCCATGCCGTCGTTGGCCGAGTAGACGCCCGCGATGCCGCCCTTGCCCAGCGCGGTGATCGCCTGCTCCATCTGGCGCTGGGCCTTGTCCGGGCTCCAGTCGGGCGTGTCGTACTCCTTCGCGATCTTCAGGCCGCTGCCGTCCAGGACGGAGTGCGCGCCCTTCTTGTAGTCCCCGGCGCTGGGGTCCGTCGGCGACCCGTTGATCATCACCACCGACTTGCCCTTGCCCGCGTCGCCGAGCTTGTCGACCAGCGTCTGGGCCTGCAGCTCGCCGACCTTGACGTTGTTGAACGACACGTAGCCGTCGATCGGCGTGCCGGTGATGAGGCGGTCGTAGGCGATGACCGGGATGCCCGCCTGCTTGGCGCGCTTGACGGACGCGACGGCGGACTCGGCGTCGACGGCGTCGAGCACGAGCACGTCGGCGCCCTTGGTGATGGCGGCCTCGACCTGCGTCTGCTGGCGCGAGGCGTCCTGCGCGGCGTTGGCGTACTCGAGCTTGCAGTCCGGGCACAGCTCGCGCAGCTTGGCCTCGAACCGCGGGCGGTCGTGCTGCTCGTAGCGCGTGGTCTTGGTCTCGGGCAGCAGCAGGGCGACGGTCTTGCCGCCGCCGGAGGAGCCCTGGGCCTCCGTCGAGGCGCCGCCCTTGGCGGCGTCGTCGTCGTCTCCGCAGGCGGCGACGCCCGTCGCCGCGAGCGCCAGCACGAGCGTCGCGAGCACGGTCCTGGTGGTGGTGCGCATGGTGTGGTCCCTCCTCAGGGTCGGTCAGGTGGTGGCGGTGACCTTCAGCAGTCCGGGCGGCGCGTCGGCGTCGCGGCCGCGGGCGCGGGCGAGCGCCAGCGCGAGCTGCTGCCCGCGGGCGATCGCCACGACCGGGGCCAGGCCCCACGGCACGCCGCCGTCGAGCGGCAGCTCGCCGACCGGCGCGCCGAAGCCGGCGAGGCGGCGGCGCAGCTCGGCGGCGTCGGCGCGCGTCGGCCCGTCGTCGTCCAGCACGAGGACCGGCACGCCGGGGCCCGTCGCGCCGATCGGGCCGTGCAGCAGGTCGACGCTCGACAGGCCCTCGGCCAGCACGCCGGCCGTCTCCTGGACCTTGAGCGCGATCTCCCCGGCGGCGGCGCTCAGCAGCCCGCGGCCGCTGACGACGAGCCGGTCGGTGGTCGTCCAGGCCCGCGCCAGGGCCTCGGCCGGCCCGGGGTCGGCGAGGACCGCGGCGACCGCGCCGGGCAGCGCCGCGAGCTCGGCCGTGGCGAACGGCAGCGGGCCGAGCGCGGCGGCGACGGCGGCCGTGGCGACGAACTGCGCCGTGACGCTCTTGGTGGCGGGGACCGCCCGCTCGGGCCCCGCGCCGACCGCGATGACGACGTGGGCCTCGCGCGCCAGCGGCCCGTCCGGGTCGTTGACGATCGCGACGGTCACCGCCCCCGCCGCGGCGAGGCGGCGGGTGACGTCGACGACCTCCGGCGTGGCGCCGGACTGGCTGAGGGCGACGACGACGTGGCCGCGGTAGTCGACCTTCGCGTCGTAGCGCGCGTGGAGGCTGGGGGCGACGAGGCCGGCGGGGCGGCCCGACGCGAGCTCGGCGAGGTAGCGGCCGTAGGTGGCCGCGTGGTCGGAGGAGCCGCGCGCCACGAGCTGCACGCCCGCCACGTCGGCGGGCAGCGCCGCGGCCACGGCGGCGGCGTGGTCGTCGAACGCCGCGACGAGCCGCGAGAGCACCTCCGGCTGCTCGGCCATCTCCGCCGCCATGACGGCGCCGCCGCTCATGCCCTCGCCTCCCCGGACTCTGCGGGAACCGGGAGCCGCCCCGCGCCCGCGCCGTCGCGCGCGGCCTCGAGGGCGAGCGCGATCGCGCCGTGCAGCGGGGCGTTGGTCGTGAAGCGCGCGAGCACGAGCTCCGGCGGGAACGGCACCGCCTCGCGGAGGCGCGCCTCGAGCGCGGGGAGCAGGACGTCCGCCGCCCCGGCCAGGCCGCCGCCGACCGCGATGCGCTCGGGGTCGAGCGCGACGGCGAGGTTGGCGACGTGGGCGGCGAGCGCGGTGACGGCCCCCTCGACCACGGCGCGGGCCCGGGGGTCCCCGGCCGCGGCGCGCGCGAACGCCTCCTCGGCCGAGACGGGCTCGCCGAGCGCGGCGGTCGCACGGTCGCCGATCGCGCGGCCGCCGGCGAGCTCCTCCAGCGGCGCGTGGCCCGCGCGGGCGGCGGGCTGGGGCCCGTCCCCGACGAGGCTGTAGCCGACCTCGCCCGCGGCGCCGTGGGCCCCCCGGAGCACGCGCCCGCCGGTCACGATCGCGGCCGCGATGCCGGTCCCCAGGCCGTAGAAGATGCCCGGGTCCGCGCCGCGCAGCGCGCCCCGGCGCGCCTCGGCCAGCGCGGCCGCCTTCACGTCGGTGTCGACCGCCACGACGTCCAGGCCCAGGCCGTCGCGCAGCAGGCCCGGCAGCGGGAGCTCCTCCCAGCCGGGGACGTTCGGCGCGAGCAGCACCCGGTCCTCCCGGACGATGCCGGGACTCACCGCGCCCGCGGCCAGGCACGGGCCGCCGGCCGCGGCGGCCAGCTCGCGCGCCGTCCGCACCGCACGCTCGACGGCGGCGCGGGCGCCGGCCGCGGGGTCGGTGGTGAGCCGACGGGCGGCGCGGATCGCGCCGTCGGGCCCGGCGGTTGCGACGTCGATCTTCGTGCCGCCGAAGTCGATCGCCAGGACGAAGCCGGCCGCGCCGTCGGTGTCGGCCGTGGGCATTTCGTAAAGGTAGTTTCCGAATTGCGCGGATGTCAAGGACTTCGGAAAGGTTCTTGCCGAATGCCCCGGTAGAGTCCCGCCCCGTGGGCGCGAACCCCGCACTTCGTCCCGGCGGCCCGCGCCTGCTGCGCGCGATCAACGAGCGCGCGCTGCTGGAGCGGCTCCGCGACGGCGCCGCCTCGCGGGCCGAGCTCGCCCGCGTCACCGGGCTGTCCAAGCCCACCGTGTCGCAGGCCCTCACCAACCTCGCGCGCGCCGGCCTGGTGCGCGAGACCGGCCGCCGGACCGGCGAGCGCGGCCGGTCGGCGGTGCTCTACGAGGCCGACCCGACGGCGGGGTACGTGGCGGGGATCGACGTCGGGCGGTCCTGGATCCGCCTGGCGATCGCCGACCTCGCCGGCACGGTCGTCGCCCGGCGCGACGCGCGCAATCCCGCGCGGAGCGCCGGCGCGGTCGTGCGCCTCGTCGCCGAGCAGGCCCACGCCACGGTCGCCGACGCCGGCCTGGCGTGGGACGCGGTGGTCCACGCCGTCGTCGGCAGCCCGGGCGTGCTGGACCCGGCGACCGGCGGCCTGCGCTACGCGCCGAACCTGCCCGGCTGGAGCCGCCCGCACCTGGTGGACCTGCTGCGCGAGGCGCTCACGCCGAGCCTCGAGCTCGACAACGACGCCAACCTCGCCGCGCTCGGGGAGGCGGCGTTCGGGCGCGGCGTGGGCGTGGGGACGTTCGCGTACCTCACGATCGGCACCGGCGTGGGCATGGGCGTCGTCGTCGACGGCGCGCTCTACCGCGGCGCCCACGGCGCGGCGGGCGAGGTCGGCTTCCTGCCGCTGGCGGCCGACGGGCTCGGCGCGGCCGTCGCCGGAGGCCGTGCCAAGCGGCGCGGGCCGGCCGAGGAGGCGGCGGCCGCGGGCGGCGTGGTCCGCACCGCGCGCGAGATGGGCATGACGGGGCGGCTGACGGCGGAGCGGATCTTCGCGGCGGCCCACGCCGGCGACGCGCTCGCCATCGCCACCGTCGAACGCGAGGCCGAGCGGCTGGCGGTGGTCGTCGCCGCGGTCGGGGCGATCCTCGACCCCGAGCTCGTCGTGCTCGGCGGCGGGGTGGGCGGCAACGCCGACCTGCTGCTACCGCCGCTGGAGCGCCGGGTGGCCGAGCTGACGCCGCTGCGCCCCGCGGTCGTCGAGAGCGCGCTGGGCCAGGACGGCGTCGTCCTCGGGGCGATCGCCACCGCGCTCGGCACGGCGCGCGACCTCGTCTTCGCCCAGCGCGCCGGCGACGGGCACGCGGCGGCCTGACGGCGCCGTCGGCGCGCGGCCTAGGGCTGCCCGACCGACGCGTCGGGCACCGCCGGCGCCTGCGGCGCCGAGCCGCCCTGCTCGTCGCCGGCGCCCGGGTTCTCGGGCGTGGGCTCGACGGGCACCGGGTCCTCGGACGGCGGCGGGTCGCTCGGCGGCGGCGTGGTGGTCGTCGGCCGCGATGGCGTCGAGGTGCCCGGCCCGGGCGTCGCCCGCGGGGCCTGCGCCTCGGCCTCGGCGGGCGCGTCGGCGCGCACGGGGCCGCCGGAGCCGGACTTGCGTGCCGTCGCACGCCGGCGCGCAGAGCGGCGCCGCACGGTCCCGAGGACGGTCCGCTGCACGGCCTGCGGCGTGGTGGCCGCAGCCGGCGCGGTGACGGCCGCGGGAGCCTGCGCGCCGGGCTCGTCCTCGCGCGTGGCCAGCACGACCGCGAGCGCGATCAGCGCTCCGGTCACGAAGGCGGCGAGGTTGCGGCGCATCCACATCCGTCAACGAGCGTAGAGCCCCCGGCGTTGCACCCGGTACGCTCCTGACACCCCGTCAGCGAGCCGAGCAGTCAGGAGAGGGACACATGGCAGGCACCGAGGAGCGCGTCGAGGAGACCGCCGCGACCAACGGGGCGGCCACCGCCGTCCAGGACATCGCCGTCGAGAACCCCGCCACCGGGCAGGTGATCGCCCACGTGCCCGACCAGGGCGCCGACGAGGTCGCCGAGATGGCCCGCAAGGGCCGCGCCGCGCAGCCCGCGTGGGAGGCGCTGGGCTTCGAGGGCCGCGCCCGCGTCCTGCGGCGGATGCAGAAGTGGCTCGTGGACCACTCCGACGAGGTCATCCGCGTCATCCAGTCCGAGACCGGCAAGACCTACGAGGACGCGCAGCTCGCGGAGATCTCCTACGGCGCCGCGGCCTTCGGCTTCTGGGCCGACAACGCCGAGAAGTACCTGGCCGACGAGAAGGTCAAGTCCGCCTCGGTGCTCGTCAAGGGCAAGAAGCTCGTCCTGCGCTTCCGGCCGCTGGGCCTCATCGGCGTCATCGGCCCGTGGAACTACCCGCTGACCAACTCTTTCGGCGACTGCATCCCCGCGCTGGCCGCGGGCAACAGCGTCATCCTCAAGCCGTCGGAGATCACGCCGCTGACGTCGCTCAAGCTGGCCGAGGGCCTGAAGGAGTGCGGCGTCCCCGACGGCGTGTTCCAGGTCGCCACCGGCCGCGGCGGCACCGGCGCCGCGCTCATCGAGCACGTCGACATGATCATGTTGACCGGGTCGACGGCCACCGGCAAGAAGGTCATGCAGGAGGCGGCCAACACGCTCACGCCGGTCTCGCTGGAGCTCGGCGGCAAGGACCCCATGATCGTC
>JACRMD010000012.1 GCA_016215085.1 Solirubrobacterales bacterium
CTGCCGGCCGCCGCCGGCACGCGACCCACCGCTCCCCCGCGGCCCGCCGCCCGCACGCGGCGCGCCCGCCTTCGCGCCCGCCGCCCGCAGCCGCTCCACCTCGGCCGGCGACAGCCGCCGCGCGGCGCCCTCGGGCAGGTCGCCCAGGCGCAGCGGCCCGAACGCGACGCGGCGCAGGCGCCGCACCGGGTGGCCGACGGCCTCGCACATCCGCTTGACCTGCCGCTTGCGCCCCTCGCGCAGCGTCAGCTCGAGCACGCCGGGGCGCAGCTGGCGGACCTGCGCGGGCGCGGTGACGCCGTCGTCGAGCTCGACGCCCTCGCGCAGCCGCCGCAGCGCCTGCGGGTCCAGCGAGCCGCCGTCGACCTCGGCGACGTAGGTCTTGGGCACCTCGTAGCGCGGGTGCATGAGCCGGTTGGCGAGGTCGCCGTCGTCGGTCAGCAGCAGCAGGCCGGTGGTGTCGGCGTCGAGGCGGCCGACCGGGTACAGCCGCACGCCGGGCGCCTCGACGAGCTCGACCACCGTCGGGCGGCCGTGGGTGTCGCGCGCGGTCGACACGACGCCGGCCGGCTTGTGCACCGCCCACACCGCGCGCTCCTGCGGCGGCGTGACCGGGCGCCCGTCGACCTCGACGCCCCCGGTGACGTCGCGGGCCGGGTCGAGCACCACCTCGCCGCCGACGGTGACGCGGCCCTCGGCGACGATCGCCTCGGCGCCGCGGCGGGAGGCGACGCCCGCGTGGGCGAGGTACTTGGCGAGGCGCACGGTCCGCGCGAGGCTAGCCTGTCCTGCGACGTGGACCTCGACCTCCTCCAGACGACGCTCGACGAGCTGGGCCAGCCCCGCTTCCGCCACAAGCAGGTGTGGGCGTGGGCCGCGCGCGGCGCGCACGGCTACGACGAGATGACCGACCTGCCCGCGGCGCTGCGCGACGAGCTCGCCGAGCGGGTCCCGTTCTCGACGCTCGAGGTCCAGCATCAGGCCGAGTCGCGCGACGGCACGGTCAAGACGCTCTTCCGCACGCGCGACGGCCGGCCGGTCGAGGCGGTGCTCATGCGCTACCGCGACGGCCGGCGCTCGCTCTGCCTGTCCTCGCAGTCCGGCTGCCCGCTGACGTGCACGTTCTGCGCGACCGGGACGATGAAGTTCGGGCGCAACCTCACGGCGAGCGAGATCCTCGACCAGGCGCTGCACTTCCGCCGCATCGAGGACGTCGACCACGTCGTCTTCATGGGCATGGGCGAGCCGATGATGAACCTCGACAACGTGCTCGCCGCCTGCCGCCGGCTGCCCGACGTCGGCGTCACCCACCGCCGCACGGCGATCTCCACCGTCGGCTGGCTCCCCGGCATCGAGCGGCTGACCGAGACCGACATGCCGATCCGCCTGGCGCTGTCGCTGCACGCCGCCGACGAGGCGCTGCGCTCGCAGATCATGCCCGTCAACGACCGCTACCCCCTGCGCGACGTGCTCGCCGCCTGCGACCGCTTCTACGCGCGCAAGCGCCGCAAGGTCTTCATCGAGTACGTGATGCTCAAGGGCGTCAACGACCGCTACGCGCAGGCCGTGCAGCTCGCCGAGGCCCTCGACCCCAAGGCCTACAAGATCAACCTCATCCCCTACAACCCGACGGGCTCCTACGACGGCTCGTCGCGCGAGGCGATCGAGGCGTTCCGCGCCGCGCTCGAGGAGCACGGGATCGAGGCCACCGTCCGCCTGACGCGCGGGCAGGACATCGACGCCGCCTGCGGCCAGCTGGCCGCGAAGGCGCTGGCCTAGAGCACCGCGCCGACGGCCTCGCGGACGCGGCCGAGCAGGTCGCCCTCGCCGTCGAGCGCCCACAGCATCATCGCGCCCTGCTGGGCGGCGAACGCGGCGCGCGCGAGCCGCTCGTCGCCGAGCACCGCCGTGAGCTCCGCGCGCAGGCGCAGGACGTACCGGCGGGCGTGGGCGCCGAACTCCGCGTCGTAGAGGTCCACCGACAGCCACGTGAAGGTGTTCAGGTAGGTCTCGCGGTCGGCGATCGGCTCCGCCGCGCGCAGCAGGAGGTCCAGCGCGGCCTCGCGCGGCGGCAGGTCGCGCCGGGCGACCGGCGGCGCCGCCCGTGCGGATGCGGCGAGCAGCAGCGCCCGCTTGGAGCCGAACCGCGCGTGCAGCGAGGACGCGGCGATGCCCGCCTCGCGCGCGACCTCCGCGAGCGTCAGCCCCGGCGGGCCGGCCCGCGCGATGACCCGCTCGGCGGCGTCGAGCAGCTCGTCGTCGGAGCGCAGGCGTGGACGGCCCGGCCCGCGCGCGGCGTCGTCCCCTCCACGCGAGCCTTCAGGCGCGCCTTGCATCCGGTGGTAGGTTAGCGAATGGTGATTCGGAAATGCTGACCTGGGCTCACGTCGACCGCCACCTCCGCAACAGCCGCAACTACTGGCTGGCCACCGTCCGCGACGACGGGCGCCCCCACGCCATGCCGGTGTGGGGCGTCTGGGACGGTCGCGCGCTGTGGTTCGGGACCAGCCCGACGTCGGTCAAGGGCCGCAACCTGCGCCGCGACCCGCGCGCGGTCGTCCACCTCGAGAGCGGCGACGACGTCGTGATCCTCGAGGGCGCCGTGGCCGGCGCGTGGAGCGACGACGTGCTCGCCGCCTACGCCGTGAAGTACGCGACCGACGCGGCCGAGCTCCCGCTCGAGCGCCAGCCGGACGGCGGCGGCATGCTGCGCCTGCAACCGGTCACCGTGCAGGCGTGGCTGGAGGGCGAGTTCCTCCCCAGCGGCATCCGCTTCCGCCTGCGCGACGACGGCACGCCGGTCGCCGACGGCCGCCCGTCGATGATCGCCGAGCTGACCGCCGAGGCCTAGGCCGGGCGCGGCGCCGCGAACGCGAGCGGCGGGCGCAGCGGCTCGTCGTGGTCGCGGGCCTCGGCGGCCGGACCCTCAGCGCCCTCGGCATCTCCGCCCACGGCGTCGCCGCCGTCGGCGGCCGAGGGCTCGCCACCCGCATCGTCGTCGCGGCCTTCGGCGGCCGGATCCTCCGCGACCGCCGCATCGTCCGCTCCGGCGGGCGAAGCGTCCGCACTGCCGGCCTCCGCGGCGTCCGGCGCCTCCACCACGACCTCCGGCGCGGCCTCCGCCGCGTCCTCGGTCGGCGGTCCGGCCGTGGGCGCGCCCGGGATCGCCTCGCCGTCGGCCGATGCCGTCGGGTCCGCCGGCGGGTGCTGGCCGCCCGTGCGGGCCTCGCCGGCCTTGAGCAGGCGGTCGCGCAGCTCGGCGGCCTCGTCGGGCGTCGGGTCCCACTGCTCGACGTCGGGCAGCTCCTCCAGCGAGGACAGCCCGAAGAGCTTCAGGAACAGCGGGGTCGTCCGGTAGAGCACCGCGCCGAACGGCGAGCGGCCGGCCTCCTCCACGAGGCCGCGCTCGAGCAGCGTCGCCGCCGCCGAGTCGGCCGACACGCCGCGGATGCGGGTGATCTCGGGCCGCGAGACGGGCTGGAGGTAGGCGACGATGGCCAGCGTCTCGGCCTGCGCGGGCGTCAGCGGCGGCGTGCGCGGCTTGGCCAGCAGCCGCCGCGCGGCCGGCTCGCTGTCCGGCGAGGTCGCCAGCGTGAAGCCGCCGGCGAGCTCGCGCAGCTCGATGCCGCGCGACCCGGGCGCGTACGCCTCGCGAAGCTCCTCCAGCGCGGCGTCGAGCTCCTCCTGGTCGCATTCGGCGGCCTCGCAGAGCTCCGCCGGTGCGACGGGCTCGGGGCTGAGGAAGAGCAGGGCCTCGATGGTGCGGGCGAGCGGGCTCACGCGCACAGGGTGGCGCATGCGGCGGACGATACGGCGCCGAACGGCCGGGCCCGCCCATCGACACCGCAGAAACACGGAACAGTTCCGTGGAAGTGCGGTCTCGCCACACGCGCGGCGTCAGGCGACCGCGGCGGGCGCGGCCTCGCGCTCGCGGGCGACGATCTCGATCGGCCCGAAGGGGACCTCCTGCTCCCACACCGCCTCGCCCTGCTTGTAGAGCTCGAGCAGCGCGAAGAGCGTGACGCAGACCGTGACGCGGTCGGCGCCCCGGACGGCCTCGTCGAAGGTCGTGCGGCCGCGGCGCAGCAGGCCGCGCAGCACCGCCAGCCGGTCGGCCACGGTGACGCGCGGGATGGTGAGGTGGCGGACGTCGACCTGCGGCGGCAGCTTGAGCAGGTCGCCGATCGCCTTGCCCAGACGGGCCGGCTTGTAGACCGAGTCCAGCTCGGAGAGGTCGCCGCGGCGCAGGGAGGCCGGCAGCGGCGCGCTGCGGAAGCGCACGCCGTCCTCGGCCTCGAGGCGCCCGCGCAGGTGCTCGGACGCCGCCCGGTAGCGCTTGGCCTCGAGCATGCGGGCCAGCAGCTCCTCGGCCGCCTCGCCGGGCTCGAGGTCCAGCAGCTCCTCCTCCTCGCGCGGCAGCATGAGCCGCGACTTCAGCTCCAGCAGCGCGGCGATGAGCACGAGGAACTCCGTCGCCACCTCGAGGTCGAGGTCGCCGCGGGCCTCGAGCACGTCGAGGTAGGCGAGCACGACGTCGGCGAGCTCGACCTCCAGGAGGTCGACCTCCTCCTTGAGCACGAGGGTCAGCAGGAGGTCGAACGGGCCGGTGAAGACCTCGAGGTCGAGCTCCAGCTCGGCGACGGCGGCGGACACCGCGCGGAGGCTACCGGGCGGGTCCGACGCCCATGGCGCGCCGCACGTCGCGCAGCGTGTCGGCCGCGATCGCGCGCGCCTTCTCCGCGCCGGCGGCCAGGACGTCCTCCAGGGCGCCCTCGTCCGGGCGGATCTCGGCGTAGCGCTCGCGGACCGGCGCGAGCATCTCCTCGACCGCCGCGGCGACCGCCATCTTGAGGTCGCCGTAGCCCCGCGCGCCCGCCATCGAGGCCTCGGCCTCCGCCGGCGTGATGTCGCGCGCCACCGCGAGCACGTCGAGCAGGTTGGTGACGCCCGGCTTGTCGGGCGAGCGCACGATCTCCGACCCCGAGTCGGTCACCGCGCGCTTGAACTTCTTCTCGATCGCCCCCGGCTCGTCGAGGACGTAGACCGTCCCCTCCACGGTGCCGCCGGTCGTCGACATCTTCTTCGTCGGGTCCTGGAGGTCCATGATCCGCGCGCCGACGTCCGGGATCCGGTGCTCGGGCACCACCAGCGTCTCGCCGAAGCGCGCGTTGAAGCGGATCGCGATGTCGCGCATGAGCTCGATGTGCTGGCGCTGGTCGTCGCCGACCGGGACCTCGTGCGCGCGGTAGGCGAGCACGTCGGCGGCCTGCAGCACCGGGTAGAGGAACAGCCCCGCGGAGACGAGCTCGCGCTGCTGCGCGGACTTCTCCTTGAACTGGGTCATGCGGTTGAGCTCGCCGTGCGCGGTGACCGAGGTCAGCAGCCAGCACAGCTCGGTGTGCTCCTGCACGTCGCCCTGGCGGAAGAGGATGCAGCGCTCGGGCTCGAGGCCGGCCGCGAGCAGGATCGCGGTCGTGTCGTACAGCCGCTCGCGCAGCACCTCGGGCTCGTAGGCCACGGTCGTCGCGTGGAGGTCGACGATGCAGTAGATCGCCACGTCGCCCACCGCGGCCGAGCGGTGCTGGCCCTCGACGTACTGGCGGATCGCCCCGAGGTAGTTGCCCAGGTGCTTTCGGCCGGTGGGCTGGATGCCGCTGAAGATGCGCATGCGGCGCCGCAGGCTACTTCGCCCGCGCCGAGGACAGCGTGAGCCGGACCCCCGGCGGGTAGCCGCTGCGCGTGGACCCGGTCACCGAGACGCCGACCAAGCCGATCGACTACGCCGCGCTGAGCGCCGGCTACGGCGCGCTGCTCGGCGCGCTGGTCGTCGCCGCCCGCGAGACCGACGCCGACCCGGTCCCGCCCGCCGAGCTGCCGATGCTCGGCCTGGCCACCTTCGCCCTCGCCAAGGTCATCTCCAAGGAGAAGGTCGAGACGTGGGTCCGCGAGCCGTTCCTGGAGGAGCGCCCCGACGGCGAGCGCCGGCCCAAGGGCCGGCGGCTGCGCTACGCCATCGGCGAGCTGCTGAGCTGCTCGCGCTGCATGGGGACCTGGAGCGCCCTGGGCATCGTCGGCCTGCGCGCCCTGCGCCCCAGGGAGGCCCGCATCCTGGTCCCCGTGCTCGCCGCCAGCGCGCTCAACGACTGGATGCAGTCCGGCTTCACCAAGCTCTGCGCCAGCGCCAACGTCAGCCAGAACGAGGCGCAGGCCCCGCCCCGCGAGGCGGGGCAGGAGCGCTTCTCGCGGGACCGGACCGGCTAGAGGGGCTGGCGGATGACGGGGCGCTTGGCAGCGCCGGCCTCGTCCAGCCGCCGCACCGGCGTGGTGTAGGGCGCGTTCTGGGCGACGGACGGGTCCTCGCCCGCCTCGCGCAGGATGTCCGCGAGCGCCTCGGCGAAGGCGTCCAGCGTCTCCTTGGTCTCCGTCTCGGTCGGCTCGACCAGCAGCGCCTCGTCGACCAGCAGGGGGAAGTAGACCGTCGGCGGGTGGAAGCCGTGGTCCAGCAGCCGCTTGGCGAGGTCGAGCGTCTTGACCTGCAGGTCGCGCTTCATCGGGGCGCCCGACAGCACGAACTCGTGCATGCACAGCTCGCCGAAGGCGAGCGGCAGCTTCTCGGCCACGCCGAGCTGCCGCAGCCGGGCCAGCAGGTAGTTGGCGTTGAGCACCGCCGTCTCCGAGGCGTCCTTCAGGCCGCCGGCGCCGAGCGACCGGATGTAGGCGTAGGAGCGCACGAAGCACCCGTAGTTGCCCTGGAAGCCGCGCAGCCGGCCGATCGACTTCTCGTAGCCCTGCTCGTCGAGGCCGAACGTGCCGTCGTCGCGCCGGACGATCCGCGGGTTCATGAGGTAGGGCTTCATCCGGTCGGAGACCGCGATCGGCCCCGACCCCGGCCCGCCGCCGCCGTGGGGCTGGGTGAACGACTTGTGCAGGTTGAAGTGCACGATGTCGAAGCCCATGTCGCCCGGCCGCGCGATGCCCATGATCGCGTTGAGGTTCGCGCCGTCGTAGTACAGCGTCGCCCCCACGTCGTGGACGATCTTGGCGATCTCCTCGATGTTGGGGTCGAACACGCCCAGGGTGTTGGGGTTGGTGAGCATGAGGCACGCGACGTCCTCGTCGGCCTTCGCCCGCAGGTCGTCGAGGTCGACGCCGCCGTCGGGGTTGGTCCCGACCTTCACCACCGTGTAGCCGGCCATCGTCACCGTCGCCGGGTTGGTCCCGTGCGCGGTGTCGGGCGTCAGCACCTTCGTCCGCTGCTGCCCGCGGTCCTCGTGGAAGGCGCGGGTGAGCAGCACACCGGCCAGCTCGCCGTGCGACCCCGCGGACGGCTGCAGCGACACGTGCGGGAGACCCGAGACCTCCGCCAGCGCGCGCTCCAGGTTCCACATCAGCTCGAGCGCGCCCTGCGCCCGCTCGGGCGTCTGCAGCGGGTGCAGGCGCGCGTGGCCGGCCAGGCCCGCGACCCGCTCGTGCAGTCGCGGGTTGTGCTTCATCGTGCACGAGCCCAGCGGGTAGAAGCCCGAGTCCAGGTCGAAGTTGCGGCGCGAGAGGCGCACGTAGTGGCGCACGAGCTCGGGCTCGCTCACCTCGGGCAGCCGCGCCGGCGCCTCGCGGCGGAAGCGGTCGGGCAGCAGGCCGTCGACCTGCGGGACGTCGAGCTCGGGCGCGACGAACGCGCGGCGGCCCTCGGCGCCCTTCTCGAAGATCGTCGTCGCGCGGTCGCGCTGCATCGGCGTCGCCCCCGCGGCGCTCACCGGCACCCCCGCGTGCTCCGCGGGGTGCGCCTCGATGCCCGGGTCCGCGTGCAGCTTGTTGTCGTTCACCGTGCTCACGCCCGCACCTCCGCGCGCTCGCGCTCCGCGGCGACCGCGGCGCCCAGGACCTCGGCCAGCCGGTCGATGTCGGCCTTCGAGCGCTGCTCGGTCAGCGCGACGAGCAGCCCGTTGGGGAACTCCTCGTAGTCGCGCCCGAGCGCGTAGCCGGGGTTGACGCCCGCGTCCTGGCAGCGCCGGATCACGGCGTTGACCGGCGCATCGAGCGTCACCGCGAACTCGCGCACGACCGGCTGCTCGTGCAGCGCCTCGACGCCCTCGAGCGCGGTCAGCGCCTCGCGGGCGTAGTGGGTGCGCTGCAGCAGCAGCTCGCCGAGCTCGACGAGGCCGCGGCGGCCCAGCCACGTGAGGTAGACGACGCCCGCCAGCGCGTTGAGCGCCTGCGCGGTGCAGATGTTCGACGTGGCCTTCTCGCGGCGGATGTGCTGCTCGCGCGTCTGCAGCGTGAGCACGAAGCCGCGGCGGCCGTCGACGTCGGTCGTCTCGCCGGCGATGCGGCCCGGCATGCGGCGCAGGTAGGCCTCGGTGGCGGCGAAGAAGCCGAACGACGGGCCGCCGAAGTCCAGGCGGTTGCCGAGCGTCTGGCCCTCGCCGACGGCGACGTCGACGCCGCACGCGCCGGGGGGCTTGAGGATGCCGAGCGGGATCGGGTCGTACTGGCCGACCACGACGGCCGGCGAGTCCTTGGCCGCGGCCGCCAGCGCCTCGGCGTCCTCGACCGCGCCCAGGAAGTTCGGCTGCTGGAAGACGACCGCGCCGGTCTCGCCGTCGATCGCCTGCGCCCACGCGTCGAGGTCGGTGACGCCGTCGCGCAGCGGGACCTCGACGACCTCGGCGCCGAAGCCGTGCGCGTAGGTCTTCAGCGTCTCGCGCGAGTGCGGGTGGACTCCGCGCGAGATGTCGATCCGCGGCTTGCCGTTGGCGAGCTTGGCCAGGTAGCCGGCGGAGGCGACCGCGGACGGCCCCTCGTAGACGCTCGCGTTGGAGACGGGCAGCCCGGTGAGCTCCGAGATCGCCGTCTGGTACTCGAACATCACCTGGAGGTTTCCCTGGGAGACCTCCGGCTGGTAGGGCGTGTAGGGCGTCAGGAACTCGCTGCGCCCCAGCAGCATGTCGA
>JACRMD010000013.1 GCA_016215085.1 Solirubrobacterales bacterium
GTGTCGATCGCCTGCGCGAGCCGGCGCAGCTCGCGCGGCTCGCGCGACGCCGCCAGCAAGGTCCGGAAGCCGTCGGCGAACTGGCGGTGGACGGGGCCGCCCTCGGCGAGCACGAGGCGCAGGACGACGTCGGGCTCGCGCGTGGCGGCGGCGCGCAGCGGCCCGTAGGCGGCCGAGCTCTCGGCCATCCGGCGCACGTAGTCGAAGGCCCGCGCGTCGCCGCGTCCCCGCGCGCCGGCCTCGGCCGCCCGGCGGAACTCGATCGCCATCCGCTCGAACAGCGCGCCCAGCAGCGCCTCGCGGGTGCCGAACCAGCGGTGCAGCGTGGCGCGCGAGACCCCGAGCCGGCGCGCCACGCCCTGCACGTCCACGCGCTCGCCCTCGTCGAGCAGCTCGCGGGCGACGTCGATCGCGTCGTCGGGCGCGGGGCGGCGGAAGCGCGGGAGCGGGGCGTCCGGGGAAGCCGTCACATCTGCAGCATATGCACGGATCTGTCGCAGGCCCGCGATCCGCGCGCCGGGCGCTACATTCCGCGGCCCCGCCCCATGCGCCCCATCTACGTCACCGGCCACCGGAACCCCGACACCGACTCGATCGCCTCGGCGATCGGCTACGCCGAGCTGCGCAACGCGCTCGACGAGGACGAGAGCTACGAGCCGGTGCGGCTGGGCGAGCTCAACGCGCAGACCCGCTGGGTGCTCGAGCGCGCGGGCGCGAAGGAGCCGCGGCACCTCCCGCACGTGCACCTGCGCGTGCGCGACGTGATGCAGGAGCGCTTCCCGCTGGCCGACGTCGACGACCCGGTCCGCGAGGTCGGCCTCACGATGGCCCAGGAGGGGCTCGACCTCGTGCCGGTGGCCGCCGGCGACGGGTGCCTGGCCGGCGTCGTGAGCGAGCGCGCGCTGGCCCGCCGGTACATCCGCGAGTCGCGCGAGGCGTCGAGCCTCGTCGACGCGCCGACGGCGGCGTCGGCCATCGTCTCGACCGTCTCCGGCGAGCTGCTGGAGGGCGACGCCGAGCACGAGGTCGCCGGCCGCGTGTGGGTGTTCGCGTCGGACGCGGGCTGGGCCGACAGCGGCATCCGCGAGGGGGACGTCGTCGTGGTGGGCAACCGCGAGGACGCCCAGCGCCGCGCGATCGAGGCCGGCGTCGACCTGCTCGTCCTCAGCAACGGCACCGAGGCCACCGACGAGGTCCGCGCGCTGGCCCGCGAGCACGGCACGACGCTCGTGGCCTCGCCGCTGGACAGCTACGTCTGCGGCCGCATGGTCACGCTCGCCGCGCCGTGCAAGGTGCTCATGGACGCCGAGCCGCTCACCGTGCGCCCGGACGACCTGCTCTCCGACGTCGCCCAGACGGTCAAGGAGGTCCACTACCGCGCCGCGGTCGCCATCGACCGCGAGGGCCGGCCGGTCGGCCTGGTCACGCGCACCGACCTCGTCAGCCCGCAGCCGCGGCGCGTCCTGCTCGTCGACCACGCCGAGCAGGGCCAGAGCGTGCCGGGCATCGAGGAGGCCGAGATCGTCGAGATCCTCGACCACCACCACATCGGCTCGATCGAGACCCACAAGCCGGTGCGCGCGACGTTCGACCCGGTGGGGTCGACCGCGACGCTCATCACCGAGCGCTTCCGCCAGGCGCACCTGGACCCGACGAAGCCGACCGCGACCGTCCTGCTGTCGGCGATCCTGTCCGACACGGTCATCCTCAGCAGCCCGACCACGACGCGCCGCGACAGCGCCGCCGTCGGCCACCTCGCGCGGATGCTCGAGGTCGACCCCGAGGCGTTCGGCCGCGAGATGTTCGAGGAGGGGTCGGGCGTCGAGGAGGCCACCGCCGACGAGCTCGTCCACCGCGACGCGAAGGAGTACGAGGTCGGCGAGGACACCGTCTGCATCGCGCAGGTCGAGACGGTGGGCGACGCGCTGGCCGGCCGGACCGGCGAGCTGCGCGAGGCGCTGCAGCGGATGCACGAGCGCAACGGCCACGCGCTGACCGCGCTCATGGTCACCGACATCCTCGCCAAGGGCACCACGCTGCTCGTCGTCGGCGACCGCGGCCCGATCGCGCGGGCGTTCGGCAAGGACGGCGACGACGGCGTCGTCGAGCTGCCCGACGTGATGAGCCGCAAGAAGCAGGTCGCCCCGCGGCTGCTCGCCGCCTTCTGACGCCCGCCGGGGGCTCTACCCTCCAGGGCATGTCGACGCCCCTCGCCCGCCTCCTGCGCTCGGGCCGGCGCGACGTGCCGGAGGGCACGGCGGGCCGCACGAGCCTCGAGGACCTGGTGATCATCACGGGCTTCTCGGGCGCCGGGAAGTCGACGGCGATGAACGTCTTCGAGGACGCGGGCTACTTCTGCGTCGACTCGAAGGTCGAGCACGCGGCGGTCGTCTCCGACGTGCGCGGCGGCGACTACTTCGAGGCGCTGGACGCGGTGATCAACGAGCTCGTCGCCGCCGGCGTCCGCCACCGCGTGCTGTTCCTCGACGCCGACGAGCAGACGCTCATCGACCGCTACAAGGAGACCCGCCGCCGCCACCCGCTGGCGCCGGAGTCCAACATCGCCGCGGGCATCGCCGCCGAGCGCGAGCTGCTGCAGCCGCTGCGCGAGCGGGCCGACCTGGTGGTCGACTCGACGGGGCTGAAGGCCGCCCACCTGCGGCGGCGCATCGTCGAGGAGCTGCTGCCGCGCCGCGCCGCGGCGACGCGGATGGCGCTGACCTTCCAGAGCTTCGGCTTCAAGCACGGGCCGCCGCGCCAGGCCGACCTCGTGCTCGACTGCCGCTTCCTGCCCAACCCGCACTACGTCCCGGACCTGCGCCCGCTCACGGGGCTCGACCCGCGGATCGTCGAGTACGTCTCGCGCGAGGGGACGCTCGACGAGTTCTACGCCCACCTGCTGCCGATGCTCGACTTCCTGGTGCCGCAGTATCAGCAGGAGGGCAAGGCGCACCTCGTCATCGCCATGGGGTGCACCGGCGGCCGCCACCGCTCGGTCGCGATCGCCGAGCACCTGGCCGCCCACTTCCGCGATCGCGACGACGTCGTCGTGGAGGTCGAGCACCGCGACGTCGGCCGCGGCGCGCTGGGCTGACGCCGCCGCCCCGGCGGCTACGCTCCCGCGCCGTGCTCGACCACGTCGGCCTCGAGGTGTCCGACCTCGCCCGCTCGGCCCGGTTCTACGACGCCGTCTTCTCGCGCCTCGGGCTGCGGCGCGTGTTCGAGGGCAAGGCCGCGATCGCCTACGGCTCGCACGAGCCCAGGTTCTGGATCGTGGCCCGCGGCCGCGAGGCCCGGCCCGGCTTCGGGCACGTCGCCGTGGGGGCCGCCGGGCGGGCCGCCGTGGACGCCGCCCATGCGGCCGGGCTGGAGGCCGGCGGGCGCGACGACGGGCCTCCCGGGCCGCGCCCGCAGTACGGCCCCCGCTACTACGCCGCGTACCTCCTGGACCCGGACGGTCTTCGGTTGGAGGTCGTCGCGGGCGGGCACTGAGAAGTGCCGGCCCGGTAGGGTCCGGCACCTCTCAGCTTGCAAGGGAAGGACTGACATGCCCGTACGCGTGGGGATCAACGGCTTCGGCCGCATCGGCCGGAACCTCTTCCGGGCCGCGATGGCCCAGAACGCCGACGTCGAGTGGGTCGCGGCGAACGACATCACCGACAACGCGACGCTCGCGCAGCTCCTGAAGTACGACTCGATCCTGGGCCCGTACCGGGGCACCGTCGAGGCCACCGACTCGGGCCTCGTGATCGACGGCAAGGAGCTGAAGATCACCGCCGAGCGCGACCCGGCCGACCTGCCCTGGGGCGACCTCGGCGTCGACGTCGTGATCGAGTCCACCGGCTTCTTCACCAGCCGCGACGACGCCGCCAAGCACCTGTCGGCGGGCGCGAAGAAGGTCATCGTCTCGGCGCCCGCCAAGGGCCCGGACGTCACGGTCGTCCTCGGCGTGAACTTCGACGAGTACAACAAGGACGAGCACCACGTCATCTCCAACGCGTCGTGCACCACGAACTGCCTCGCGCCGTTCGCCAAGGTGATCAACGACGCGGTCGGCATCAAGCACGGCCTGATGACGACGATCCACGCCTACACCTCGGACCAGCGCCTGCACGACGCGCCGCACAAGGACCTGCGCCGCGCCCGCGCCGCCGCGCTGAACCTCGTGCCGACGTCCACCGGCGCCGCCAAGGCCGTCGGCCTGGTGCTCCCGGAGCTCAACGGCAAGCTCCACGGCTTCGCCATCCGCGCGCCGATCCCGACGGGCTCGTGCGTCGACCTCACGTTCGTCGCCGAGCGCGAGACCTCCGTCGAGGAGGTCAACGAGGCGTTCAAGGCCAAGGCCGACCAGGGCGACCTCGCCGGCATCCTCAAGTACACCGAGGACCCGATCGTCTCCACCGACATCGTGACCGACCCGTACTCGTCGATCGTCGACGGCGGGCTGACGGCGGTCATGGAGGGCACGCTCGTGAAGGTCGTCAGCTGGTACGACAACGAGTGGGGCTACTCGAACCGCCTCGTCGACCTCGTCCAGAAGGTGCTGTGAGGACGCTCGACGACCTCGGCGACCTCGCCGGCAGGCGCGTCGTCGCGCGCGTGGACTTCAACGTCCCGCTGCGCGACGGCACGATCACCGACGACGCCCGGATCCGCGCGGCGCTGCCGACCATCGAGGAGCTGCGCCGCCGCGGCATCGCCCGGCTGACGCTGCTGGCCCACCTCGGGCGCCCCAAGGGCGTCGACCCGCAGTTCTCGCTCGCGCCGGCCGCCGCCCGCCTGGGCGAGCTGCTGGGCGAGGAGGTGCGGCTGGTCGACACGCCGGAGGACGTCGACGGCGAGGGCGTCGTCATGGTGGAGAACGTCCGCTTCTTCGACGGCGAGACCAAGGACGACGAGGCGCTCGCGCAGCGCTACGCGTCGGCGGGCGACGTGTACGTCAACGACGCGTTCGGCGCCGCGCACCGCGCGCACGCCTCGACGCACGCGATCGCCCGGCTGCTGCCGAGCGCCGCGGGGCTCCTGCTCCAGCGCGAGGTCGAGACGCTGACCGGCATCCTGGAGGCGCCGCAGCGCCCGCTGGTGGCGATCGTCGGCGGCGCCAAGGTCACCGACAAGATCGGCGTCCTGGAGGCCTTCCTGCAGACGGCGGACACCATCCTCATCGGTGGCGCGATGTGCTTCCCCTTCTTCAAGGCCCAGGGCCACGAGGTCGGCTCCTCGCTCTGCGAGGAGGAGGGCGTCGAGCCCGCCCAGCGCGTCCTGGACGCCGGGTCGGACAAGCTCCGGCTCCCCGACGACCTGGTGTGCGGCCGCGAGTTCTCCGCCGACACCGAGGTGCAGCGCGTCGACGGCGTCGACGTGCCCGAGGGCTGGATGGGCCTGGACGTCGGCACGCGCACGTCGGAGGGCTACGCGGGCGTCATCGCCGGCGCGGGCACGGTGTTCTGGAACGGCCCGATGGGGGCGTTCGAGCTCGAGCCGTTCGCGGACGGCACGCGCGCCGTCGCCGAGGCCGTGGCCAAGGCGCCGGGGACGACCGTCGTCGGCGGCGGCGACAGCGCGGCCGCGCTGCGCCAGTTCGGCCTGGAGGACCAGGTGACCCACCTCTCGACGGGCGGCGGCGCCTCGCTGGAGCTGATCGAGGGCAAGACGCTTCCGGGCGTGGAGGTGCTGTCATGAGCAGAACCCCGTTCATCGCGGGCAACTGGAAGATGCACGGCACGATCGCCGAGGCCGAGCAGCTCGTGCAGGCGCTGCTGCCGCGCGTGGCCGCCGCGCCGTGCGACATCGCCGTGTGCGTGCCGTTCACCGCGCTGCAGGCGGTCGTGGACTCCGTGCGCGGCTCGGGCGTGGCGGTCTACGCCCAGAACATGCACCACGCCGAGAAGGGCGCCTTCACGGGCGAGGTCTCGGCCGCGATGCTCGGCGAGCTCGACGTCGACGGCGTCGTGCTCGGCCACTCCGAGCGCCGCCAGCTCTTCGGCGAGACCGACAAGGCGCTGCAGCTCAAGGTCCCCGCCGCGCTCGACGCGGGCCTCGAGGTGATCCTCTGCGTCGGCGAGACCGAGGACGAGCGCGAGAACGGCGACACCGAGCGCCGCCTGCGCCACCAGGTCCAGGAGGGACTGGAGAAGGTGCCGGCCGAGCGCCTGGGCGACGTCGTCATCGCCTACGAGCCGATCTGGGCGATCGGCACGGGCAACGTCGCGACGCCCGAGCAGGCCCAGGACGCGCTGGCCTTCGTCCGCGCGCTGGTCGCCGACCGCGACAAGGAGCAGGCGGAGCGCACCCGCATCCTCTACGGCGGCTCGGTCAAGGCCGACAACGCCGCGGAGCTGCTCGCGCTGCCCGACTGCGACGGCGCGCTGGTCGGCGGCGCCTCGCTCGACGCCGAGCAGTTCGCCGCGATCGTCGACGCCGCGCCGCAGCGCTGATGGTCGACCGGGTCGCGCTCGTCGTCCTCGACGGCTGGGGCCTGGCCCCGCCGGGGCCCGGCAACGCCGTCGAGCTGGCCGACACGCCGGTCTTCGACGACCTGTGGGCGCGCTACCCGCACACGCAGCTGACCGCCTGCGGGCGCGCGGTCGGCCTGCCCGAGGGGCAGATGGGCAACAGCGAGGTCGGCCACCTCAACCTCGGCGCCGGCGCCGTGGTCAAGCAGGACCTCACCCGCATCGACGACGCGGTCGAGGACGGCACGCTCGGCCACAACGAGGTCCTGCGCGAGGCGCTGCACGGCTTCGACCGCGTCCACCTCATCGGCCTGGTCAGCGACGGCGGCGTGCACTCGGGCTGGAAGCAGCTCGAGGCGCTGATCCGGCTGGCCGGCGACCAGGGCGTCCCGGACGTCGTCGTCCACGCCTTCACCGACGGGCGCGACACGTCGCCGACCGGCGCGGCGGACTACCTCGCCACCGTCGAGGGCTGGTGCCGCGAGGCCGGCAACGCGCGCATCGGCTCGGTCGTCGGGCGCTACTTCGCGATGGACCGCGACAAGCGCTGGGACCGCACCCAGCGCGCGCTGGACCTGCTCGTCGGGGGCGAGGCGCCCTACCGCTACGACTCGGCCGTCGAGGCGGCCCGCGCCGCGTACGAGCGCGACCCGCGGGGCGACGAGTTCATCGAGCCGTCGCTCATCGGCGGCGAGGCGACGATCCGCCCCGGCGACTCGATCATCGCCTTCAACTTCCGGCCCGACCGGATGCGGCAGATCACCGAGAAGCTGGGCCCGCAGGTCGCCCGCTACACGACGCTCACCGAGTACGAGGAGGGCTGGCCGTGGCCGGTGGCGTTCCCGCCGCAGCGCCCGTCGGTCACGCTCCCGCACGTCATCGCGCAGGAGGGCGGCAGGCAGCTGCACGTCGCGGAGACCGAGAAGTACCCGCACGTCACGTACTTCTTCGGCGGCGGCGAGGAGCAGCCCGAGGAGGGCGAGCGCCGCGAGCTCGTGCCCTCGCCGCGCGACGTCCCGACGTACGACTTCAAGCCGGAGATGAGCGCGCACGAGGCCGCCGCGGCGTTCACCTCGGCGTGGCGGGAGGAGCAGCCGCGCTTCGGCATCATCAACTTCGCCAACGCGGACATGGTCGGCCACACCGGCGTCATCCCCGCCGCGGTCAAGGCGGTGGAGACGGCCGACACGTGCCTCGGCGAGGTCGTCCGCGCGGTGCAGGAGAGCGGCGGCGCGCTGGTGATCACCGCCGACCACGGCAACGCCGACGAGATGCTCGAGGAGGACGGGTCGCCCGACACGGCGCACTCGCTCAACCCGGTGCCGCTGATCGTCACCGTCGACGGCGTCGAGCTGCGCGACGGCGGCGTCCTGGCCGACGTGGCGCCGACCGTGCTGCAGCTGCTCGGCATCGCCCAGCCCGAGGCGATGACGGGCCGGTCGCTCATCTCCTAGCCCTACACTGCGGTCGCATGGGCAGCGGTCGCAGGGGCGGCCTCACGCGGCCGACGCTTGCGGCGTTCGGCCTTGCCGCGCTGCTCGTGGCCGCGGTCTTCGCGGTCCTGCTCGGCGCGGTCTCCCGCGTGCGCGACGAGTCCCGCGAGCTCGAGCGCACCGAGCGCACCGTCGCCCTCAGCTCGCGCCTGCTGCGCAACACGGTCGACCTCGAGACCGGCATCCGCGGACGGCTGCTGACCGGCGACCCGCGGTACCTCGCGCCCTACGAGGACGCCCAGCGCGCCATCCCGGGCGTGCTCGCCGAGCTCGACGCGACGGTCACCGACCCGGCCGCCCGGGCCCGCTTCGAGGACCTCCGCGGTCGCGTGCAGGGGTTCCGGACGGGCTACGCGCGCGCCGCCGCCGGGGCGCCGCTGGACCTGTCCGCGGCGCGGCGCCGCGCGCTCGTCGACGAGGGGCGGCGCCTGCTCGACGACCTGCGCGCGCGCTTTGACGGCTTCCGCACGCAGGAGGAGGAGCGCACCCGGGCCAAGAGCGACGACACCGACGCGTCGGTCGACCGCGCGATCGCCATCGCCGTCGGCGGGCTCGCGGTGGTGCTCGCCCTGCTGGGCGTGCTCGCCGCGTTCACGCGCGGGCGGATCCGCCGCGAGGCGCAGGCGGCGCAGGAGCGCGCGGCGGCCGAGGAGGCGTCGCGCATGAAGTCCTCGTTCCTGGCCAACATGAGCCACGAGATCCGCACGCCGCTCAACGGCGTGATCGGGATGACCGACCTGCTGCTCGACACGCCGCTGTCCGCTGAGCAGCGCGAGTACGCGACGACCGCGCGCGCGTCGGGCGAGCAGCTGCTGGCCGTCATCAACGACATCCTGGACGTGTCGAAGATCGAGGCGGGCCACCTCGAGGTCGAGGACCGCGACTTCGACCTCCGCGACACCGTGGAGTCGACCTGCGACGGGCTTGCCGCGGCCGCGCACGTCAAGGGCGTCGAGCTGGCCGTGCTCATCGGCGACGACGTCCCGCGCGCGGTGCGCGGCGACCGCACGCGCGTCGCGCAGGTGCTCACCAACCTGGTGTCCAACGCGGTGAAGTTCACGCCCGAGGGGGAGGTCGTCGTCGACGTCGCCGTGGTCGCCCGCGACACCGCCCGCACCACGGTCGGCTTCGCGGTGACCGACACGGGGATCGGCATCGAGCCGCGCGCGATCGAGCGGCTCTTCGACGCGTTCTCGCAGGGCGACGTGTCGACGACGCGGCGCTTCGGCGGCACCGGGCTCGGGCTCGCCATCTCGCGCCAGCTCGTCGAGCTCATGGGCGGGGAGATCTCCGCGCGCAGCACCCCCGGCCAGGGCAGCACCTTCAGCTTCACGATCCCGTTCCCGCCGGCCGAGGACGAGCCGCTGCAGGTCGCGCCCCGGGCCGAGCTTCGCGGGCTCAAGGTGCTCGCGGTCGACGACACGCAGGTCAACCGCCGCGTGCTCGAGGCCTACCTCAGCTCGTGGGGCATGCGGGTGACCTGCGCGGCCGACGGCGAGACCGCGCTGGCCTCGCTGCACGGGGCCGTCCGGCGCGGCGAGCCCTACGACGTCGCGCTGCTGGACTTCAACATGCCGGGGATGGACGGCGTGCAGCTGGCGGCGGCGATCAGCGCCGCGCCCGCCCTGCGCGGCACGCGGCTGGTGATGCTCACGTCGTCGGGCACGGGGATGCAGGAGGCGCGGGAGGCCGGCGTGGCCGAGTTCCTGACCAAGCCGGTGCGCCAGTCGAGGCTCTACGACGCGATCGCCTCGGCGATGCACCG
>JACRMD010000026.1:0-1508 GCA_016215085.1 Solirubrobacterales bacterium
CGGCGACGACCGGCTCGACGGCGGGCCGGCGCCCGACCGCCTCGCGGGCGCCGCGGGCACCGACCGCCTCACGGGCGGCAGCGGCGCGGACCGGCTGCGCGGCGACGGCGGCGGCGACACCGTGGAGGGCGGCGCCGGCAACGACGACCTCGGCGGCGGGGCCGGCGACGACCTGCTCGTCGGCGGCGAGGGCGGCGACGTGCTGCGCGGCGGCGCGGGCGACGACCGCATCGACGCCTCCGAGCGCGGCAGCGGCAAGAAGGGCGACACGGTGCCCGGCACCCGCGACGAGGTCGACTGCGGGCCCGGCCAGGACGTGGCGGTGCTCGACGCCGCGGATCGCCAGCAGGGCAACGCCGCGAAGATCACCGGCTGCGAGACGGTGATCGACCGGGCGACGGCGACGCCCGGGCAGCTGGCGCTGTTCGCGCCCTAGCGCCGGTCGCGGCGCGCGAGCAGCGGCTGCAGCAGGTCGAGGTAGTGCAGCAGCGACTCGCTGCCGAGGAAGTGGTCGCGCACGCGCTCGCGCGCGGCGTGGCCGAGCGCCGCCGCCAGCGCCTCGTCGTGCAGGAGGCCGAGCACCGCCTCGCCGTAGGCGGCGAGGTCTCGCGCGTCGTCGAGCAGCACGCCGCTGTCGCCGTGCTCGATCTGGTCCTGGATGCCGCCGACCCGCGAGGCCACGACGGGCCGCGCCTTCCACATCGCCTCGGCGACCGTCAGCCCGAAGCCCTCGGCGAGGCTCTTCTGCACGACCACCGACGCCTCGCGCTGCAGCGCGTTGACGATCGCGGCGTTCTCCTCGAGGTCGTCCATCGGCAGGAGCGCCAGGTGCACGCGCTCGCGCACGCCGGAGGGCAGGTCGTCCCACGCCTGCCGCGCGTCGCGCAGCACGGCCGCGCCCTCGGGGTCGTCGGCCACCGCCTCCACCGCCGGGCCCGCGTAGACCAGGTGGGCGTCGGTGTGCGCGGCCGCGTGCTCGGCGAAGCCGCGGATGACGCCGAGCGGGTCCTTCAGCGCGTCCCAGCGCGAGACCTGCAGCACGAAGCGGTCGTCGGGGCCGAGCCCGCCGCCGCCGTGGACGGTCGCGCGATGGGTGACGTCCTCGGTGGTGCCGTCCATGCGCCGGAACGCCGGCGCGCTCGCCGGCCGCCCGGTGCGCAGCCCGGCCGCCTGCAGGATGGCCCGCGCCGTCGCGGCCTCCAGGTCCTGGTTCTTGGGCGAGAACGCGTCGATCGTCGGCTTGATGATCGTCACGTGGTCGTGGTCGACCCCGTGCCAGATGTAGTCCTCGCGCGAGAAGACCAGCGCGTCGGCCTGGCAGACGAAGTCCACGAGGAACTTCTGGGCGGCCAGCACGCGGTCGTCGTCGGCGTCGGCGCCGATGTGGCAGCGCCAGACGACGGGCACGCCGCGCTCGCGCACCGCGGGGATCAGGCCCGCGGTCTGCGGGTCGTGCAGCACGACGACGTCGTCCTCGGAGAGCGCGGCGACCAGGGCCTGCGCGTTGC
>JACRMD010000026.1:1549-5696 GCA_016215085.1 Solirubrobacterales bacterium
GGCGTCGAGCGCCCCGCCGTCGCCGGCGTCGCCGTGCAGGAAGTTGTGGATGCGCTTGGTGACGCGGAAGAAGGCGTCGTCGCCCTGGATGACCGCCCAGCGGGTGTCGACCCCGGCGCCGCGCGCGTAGGACAGCAGGGGGTGGAGCATCTCGGCCACGCCGCCGCCGCGGGCGGTCGAGTTGACGTGCCACACCACGCGGCCGTCGAAGGTGCCCTGCGCCCGGCGCATGCCCTCGCGCAGCAGTTGGACGTGGGCCTGGTCGAGGACCTCCTCGAACCGCGTCGGGTCCAGCGCGCCGTCGTGTACCAGGGGCAGGCTCTCCACAGCGGTGAGCGTACCCGGAGCCGAGTCGTACCTTGCGGGTACAGCAACGTACCTCTAGGGTACGCGCCGTGGAGGAGCCGTCCCTCGTGGCGTCGCACCCGGACGTCGAGCCGCTGCTCGGCGCGCGCCGCACGCAGCGCGCGCGGCTCCTGGAGGGCATGGCCCAGGCGGTGGCCGAGAAGGGCTACGCGGCCGCGACCGTCGCCGACGCCGTGCGCGCCGCGCGCGTGTCGCGCGGCACCTTCTACGCGGAGTTCGCCTCGAAGGAGGAGTGCTTCCGAGGCCTACCGCCACGGCATCGACGTGATGGTCGAGCGCATCCGCGCGGCCGTCCGGGGCGAGGACGGCGACTGGCGCTCGCGGCTGCGCGCGGGGCTGCGCACCTACCTCGAGGTGCTGGCCTCCGAGCCGCGCTTCGCCCGGACGCACCTCTTCGAGATCCACGCGGCCGGGCCGCGCGCGGGCGCGGAGCGCGACGCCGCCATCCGCCGGTTCGCCGACCGCTACCGCTCGTCGTTCCGCGCTGCCGTCGCGGACCGGCCGTCGCTGCACGTGCCGACCGACGACCAGCTCTTCATCCTCACCGCGGGGGTCGACCAGCTCGTGTGCGCGCGCGTGCGCGCCGGCGAGCTCGGGTCGCTCCCCGCGATGGCCGACCAGCTCACCACCACCGCCGTGGCGTTCCTGGAGGGCGTCGCGGCGGCCGACCCCGACGGAGGCTCCTGAGATGGACCTGACCTTCAACGAGCGCGAGACCGCGTTCCGCGACGAGCTGCGGGCGTGGCTCGCCGCCAACGACCCGGGCCCGCGGCCCGAGGACGCCGACGAGGACGCGACCTTCGAGTGGATGCGCTCCTGGCAGCGCACGATGGCCGCGGACAAGTGGGCGGGCGTGCACTGGCCGGAGGAGTACGGCGGCCGCGGCGCCACGATCACCGAGAGCGCGATCTTCTTCGAGGAGCTCGGCCGCGCGCGGCGGCCGCTGCCCGCCAACGTGCTGGGCATCGTCATGGGCGGCCCGACGCTGATGGTGTGGGGCACCGACGAGCAGAAGGAGCGGTTCCTCCCGCACATCCTCGACGCCTCCGAGCACTGGTGCCAGGGCTTCTCCGAGCCCGAGGCCGGGTCGGACCTCGCGGCGCTCAAGACGCGTGCGGTCAAGGACGGCGACGACTGGGTCGTCACGGGCCAGAAGGTGTGGACCTCGGGCGCGCAGTACGCGAAGTGGTGCATGCTGGTCGCGCGCACGGACATGGACGCCCCCAAGCACAAGGGGTTGACCTACTTCCTGATGGACATGGAGCAGGAGGGCGTGCAGGTCCGCCCGCTGCGCCAGATCACCGGCAGCGCGGAGTTCAACGAGCTCTTCCTCGAGGGCGCGCGGATCCCGGACGCGAACGTCATCGGCGGCGTCGGCAACGGCTGGAAGGTCGCGCTGACGACGCTGATGAACGAGCGCTCGGGCCTGGCGTTCTTCCTCCAGGTCCGCCTGCGCCAGCTGCTGGACGACGTCATCGAGGAGGCCGCGTCGC
The DNA here is from genome assembly GCA_016215085.1 of Solirubrobacterales bacterium. GTDB lineage: Bacteria > Actinomycetota > Thermoleophilia > Solirubrobacterales > Solirubrobacteraceae > Baekduia. The sequence continues at coordinate 3,409 of JACRMD010000026.1, forward strand.
GCGGGCTGCTCGACGACCCGGTGGTGGCCGACAAGCTCGCCGACCTCCACGTCAAGGCGGAGATCCTGCGGCTCACGGCCTACCGCGGGCTCACCGCGATCGAGAAGTACGGCCAGCCGGGCCCGGAGGGCTCGCTGACCAAGTGGCTGTGGAGCGACACCAACCAGCAGCTCACGTCGTTCGCGGCGGAGCTGTTCGGCGACTGGGCCTACACCGCGGGCAACCGCTGGGCCTACGAGCTGATGCGCGCCCGCGGCAACTCGATCGAGGGCGGCACGACCGAGATCCTCAAGAACATCATCGCGGAGCGCGTGCTCGGGCTCCCGCGGCTGAAGTAGGAGCTGACCGACACCATGAACTTCGACTTCACCGAGGACCAGCACGAGATCAAGCGCACCGCGCGCGACCTGCTGGCCAAGCGCTCGACCTTCGAGAAGGTGCGCGAGCACGCCGAGGCCGGCACGTACGACGGCGGCCTGTGGAAGGAGCTCGCCGGGCTCGGCTGGCCCGGCATCGCCGTCGCCGAGGAGCACGGCGGCCAGGGCCTGGGCGTCGTGGAGCTGGCGATCCTCTGCGAGGAGCTCGGCTACGCGTGCGCCGCGACGCCGTTCCTGGGCACCGCGACCGCCGCGCTGGCGATCGAGGCCGCCGGGAGCGACGACCAGAAGGCGGCGTGGCTGCCGAAGCTGGCGGCGGGCGAGGCGCGCGGCGCGCTGGGCCTGGCCGGGCAGCTGATCCCCGACGCGGCCGGCGCCGACGTGGTCGTCGTCGCCGAGGACGGCGGGCTGCGGCTCGCCGGCGGGGGCGACGTCGAGGCGGTCGACGCGATCGACCCGACGCGCCGGCACGGCAAGGTCGCCGGCGGGGCGGGCGAGCCGCTTGGCGGCGACGCCGCGGCCGCGCTCGACCGGGCGCTGGTGGCGGTGGCCGCCGAGCTCGTCGGCGTGTCGCAGCGGGCGCTGGACATGACCGTCGCCTACGTCAAGGACCGCAAGCAGTTCGAAACGCCGGTCGGCGCCTACCAGGCGGTCTCCCACCGCTGCGCCCAGATGCTGCTGCACACCGAGGGCGCGCGGTCGGCGACGTACTTCGGGGCGTGGGCCGCCGACGCGGAGCCCGAGCGGCTGCCCGAGGCGGCGGCGATCGCCAAGGCGGCGGCGTCGGAGGCGGGCAAGGAGGTCACCGCCTCGGCGATCCAGGCGCACGGCGGCATCGGCTTCACCTGGGAGGCCGACGTCCACTGGCTCTACAAGCGCGCGCAGCTCGACGCCCAGCTGCTCGGCGGCGCGCGCACCCACCGCGCGGCGGTGGCCCGGCTGCTGGCCGGCCGCCTCTGCCCTCGCCCGTCCTGGCAGGAGTGCGCCTCCACCGCCTCCTGCTCCTCCCGCTGCTGCTGCTCGCCGCGTCGCTGACCGGCTGCATCGGCATCAGCTCCACGTCGACCACCCAGCCCCAGTCGATGGGCCCCGTGCGGCTCACCGTCAACGCCTGCGCGACGGGGTCGCCCGGCTGCACGGCGACGTCGAACACCGGCTCGGCCTACGGGTTCCTCGACAGCACGGGCAGCAACGACGTGCTCAAGGCGCAGGCGCTGCTGGCGGTCCGCCTGCCCGACGGCGCGGTGCCGCCGCCGCTCATCACGGCGGGCGCGCTGGCCTTCGCGCGCAGCGACAGCTACGAGGCCGAGCTCGAGGCGCTCGAGCCCGCGCCGGCGGGCGAGCGCTGGTGGGGCTGGCGCAGCGGCAGCTTCGACTACTCGCGGCTGACCGCCCAGGGCTTCTCGGCCACGTTCGACGTGACGGTGCCGCGGCCGGCCGACGGCGGCCCGTACCCGAGCCCGATGCGCTGGCGGCCCGTCGTGGGCGCGCGGTTCGTCGACCCGGCGGCGTCGCTGCCTGCGGCGCGCCCCGTCGAGTGCGGGACCGCGCCCGAGGACCTCTACGACGGCTTCAACGAGTCCGGCGGCGGCCAGCCGACCACGGTCTGCGTCGACGACCCGACGCCGGACGGGACGCGCGGGTTCCTCACGGCCCCGCTCGTCGACTTCGGCGTGGTGGGGACGACCGTGCAGGCGCCGGCGGGCTCCACGGTCACGGCGACGTTCCTGGCCAAGCGGTCGGGCGCGCCGGCGCCGGGCACGACGTTCGCGCTGGCCGTCGACGGCGGGCCGCCCGGCGGGACCGTGGCGCTGGACCGCTCGAGCGTGTCGCTCGGCGGCGACTCCGCGACGCCGGTGCTGGCGACGGTGACCGTGCCCGCCGGCACCGCGCCCGGCGAGTACCCGCTGA
>JACRMD010000014.1 GCA_016215085.1 Solirubrobacterales bacterium
CTCGCCGACCAGGACCGCAACCGCTGGGACGGCGCGCAGATCGGCCGCGGCCTGGCCGCGCTGGCCCGGGCGGAGGAGCGCGGGCCGCTGGGCCCCTACGGGCTGCAGGCGGCGATCGCCGCCTGCCACGCGCGGGCGGCCTCGGTGGAGGAGACCGACTGGGTGCGGATCTCGGCGCTCTACGAGTCGCTGGCGCAGCTCACCGGGTCGCCGGTCGTCGAGCTCAACCGCGCCGTGGCGCTCGGCATGGCCTTCGGCCCCGAGATGGGCCTGCAGGCCGTCGACGCGCTGGCCGCCGCCGGCGACCTCGACCGCTACCACCTCCTGCCGAGCGTCCGCGGGGACCTGCTGGAGCGGCTGGGCCGGGTCGCCGAGGCGCGCGTCGAGTTCGAGCGCGCGGCGGCGATGACGGCCAACGCCCGCGAGCGCGATCTGCTGCTCGCGCGGGCCGCCGCGTGCGCGTCCTGACGCCGCCGCGGCAATTTCTCCTGCAAGCCCTTGACATAAGGGTGCGCAGGCGCGAGTCTGCCGCCCCACATAACCGTCGACCTGAGGTTGAGGAGCTTCCGGTCGGCACGGTCCCATACTGCAGTTGGCGCCAGGGGAGGAGTGCGCCACTGAGCCGATTTTCCCTGCTCGCAGGGAGAAAGGAACGCTCGTGGCACGTCTCTTCGCAAACCCTCAAGGCCAGGTCCAGGTCGACGACGGATATCTGATCGCACTCGCCAAGCAGGGCGATGCGACCGCGTACGACCGGATCGTCCGCCGCTACTACGGCTTCGTGCGGCTGAAGGCCTCGTCGTACTTCCTCGCCGGGGGCGACTCCGACGACCTCATCCAGGAGGGCCTGGTCGGCCTCTACAAGGCGGTGCGCGACTACCGCACCGACCGCGAGTCGAGCTTCCGCAACTTCGCCGAGCTCTGCATCACGCGCCAGATCATCACGGCGGTCAAGACGGCCACGCGCAACAAGCACACGCCGCTGAACCAGTACGTCTCGTTCTCGGCCACGCCGGCCAGCGCGCAGGACGGCGAGCCGACCCTCGACGAGGTCATCCCGGGCTCGCCGGTGCACGACCCGGTCAACCAGGTCATCTCCTCCGAGGAGCTGCAGTCGCTGGTCGCCTGCCTCTCGACCGCGCTGTCCGAGCTCGAGTCGCGGGTCCTGTCGCTCTACCTCGACGGCAACAGCTACGAGGCCATCGGCGAGCGGATCGGCTGCGACACGAAGACCGTCGACAACGCGCTGCAGCGCGTCAAGCGCAAGGTCGGCACCCACCTGGGGGCCCGCAACGTCGTCCTCTAGGGTGCTCGTGACGTGAGCACCCTAGGCCTCATCCTGATCATCCTCGGCGCCGTCCTCCTCGTCCTGTTCGTGGGCGGGATGATCGCCGTGTCGCGCCGCCGCAAGGCGACGGAGTCGCGGTTCCGCGAGCAGGTCGAGGCCGCCAACGCCGCGCTCGCCCGCGCCCACGCGGAGGACAAGGGCTGGGAGCGCGCCACCATGGAGGCCGCCGCACGGGAGGCGGCGGCCGGCCCCGTCGACGAGCTGCACCTCCTCGAGGTGGTCGACAAGCCGGGGACCGATGCCGACGAGGCGGTCTTCCGGGCCGTCACCGGCGGCCAGGAGCGCCTGATCCGCCTCGGGCGTCGCGAGGGCGCCTGGATCCCGCTCTAGGCCTGGTCGCGCAGCAGCGACCGCAGCAGCCGGGCCAGCAGCGCCCGCAGCTCCGGGCCGCGCAGGTGCGCGTCGTGGCCGGAGGCCAGCGCCTCCAGGCGCACGCCGTCGACGGCGCAGACCAGCAGCAGCGCCGCCTGGCCGGGGTCGGGCGCGCCGAGGCGCTCGAGGACCTCCTCGGCGAGCGCGCGCGTGGCCGCCGCCCGCGCCACCAGCGCGTCGCGCAGCTCCGGGCGGCGCGCCGCCTCCAGCTGGAGGTGGTACTGGGCGAAGCACGCGGCGCGCCCGGCGCCGTGCAGCTGCTCCTCGATCCAGGCCGCGACCGCGTCGACGAGCGCGTCCGGGTCGCCGGCGGCCTCGCCCAGCGCGTCGCGCAGCTCGCGCAGCCGGCCGATCTCGAGCTCGGTCGCCCGCCGCAGCGCCTCGTCGACGAGCTCGTCCTTGGACCGGAAGTAGTAGCTGGTGGACGCCGGCGGCAGGCCGGCCCCGGCCGCGACCGCGCGGTGGGTCAGCGCGTCGAGCCCCTGGGTCCCGATCAGGTCGATCGCCGCGTCCAGGAGCTCGGCGCGGCGCTGCACGCCGCGGCGGTCCCTCCGCCCACGGGTCGGTGGCGGCGCGGCGGAAGCGGGCGCTCCGGGCGTGGGCTCGGCGGCCATGCGCGGCACCGTACTCGTTTCTCGGACGGAAGTCTTGGACAGTCGTCCAAGTCCTGATGTACGATCGCCGCCGCCCCGGGTCCCCGCCCGGCGTGTTCCCACCCCGGCATGACCCGCGACCCGCTCCCCGACCCCCTCCTGCCCCGGCGGCGCTTCCTGCAGGTCGGCGCCGCCTCGGCGTTCCTCTGCACGATCGGCGGCGAGACCGTCTCGCTCTCGCGCCGCGGCGACGCCGCGAAGGCCGACGCGGCCGCCGCCCGCGTCGCGCGCCCGCGCGCCGCGGGGCCGACCGAGCAGCAGACCTTCACCACGCCCGAGCCCCAGCCGGGCGGCCAGGTCGTCGAGTACTGGATCCAGGCCACGACCGCGCGGTGGACGATCGTGCCCTCGCGGCGCGACGACTGGCACGGCAAGAAGGTGCCCGGCGCCTCGACGTTCCGCGCCGTCGTCTACCAGCAGATGACGCCGGGGTTCGCCGCGCCGCTCGGGCCGGCCGCGATGCCGGGGCCGACGCTGCACGCCGAGGTCGGCGACGTCCTGCGCGTGCACTTCCGCAACGCGCTGCCGGAGTCGCTGGACCAGGCGCTGACGATGCACCCGCACGGGGTGAGGTACAACCCGGAGTACGACGGGGTGTACCTCGGCCAGTACACGCGCGCGGGCGGCTTCGTCGCGCCGGGGGAGGAGTTCACCTACACGTGGGAGGCGGTGCCGGAGAGCGTCGGCGCCTGGCCCTACCACGACCACGGTCCCAACCACACGCTGAACACCATGCGCGGCATGTTCGGCGGGCTCGTGATCCGCCCCAAGGGCGAGCCGGTGCCGGCCGTGGAGAAGGTGCTCTTCCTGCACTCGCTGGCGCCGCCGGTCACCGGCCTCAAGCGCCAGTTCCAGTGCATCAACGGGCGCTCGTTCGCCGGCAACACCCCGACGATCACGGCGAAGGTCGGCCAGGAGGTCGCCCTGCACGCGATCGGCATGGACAACAACTTCCACGACTTCCACATCCACGGCCACCGTTGGAAGGACTCCCGCGGGGGAGGTCACACCGACAACCCGACGCTCGGTCCCAACGAGACCGTGACGGCCCGGTTCGTCGAGGACAACCCCGGCCGGTGGCTCTACCACTGCCACGTCTTCTCCCATCAGGATGCGGGGATGGCGGGCTGGTACCTCGTCGAGTGAGAGGAGCTCGCACGTGCTGCACCGCAGGATGACCGCCGTGACCGCCGTGGCAATCGCCGCGGCGCTCGGCGTGACCGCGACCGCCGGAGCGGTCGACTACCCGCCGCCGAAGGAGCCCAAGGGCGCCACCGGCAAGCCCAAGGGCCCGTTCCGCACGCTGCGCGTGTGCAAGACCGGGCACAGCTGCTTCCCGCGCATCCAGGACGCGGTCAACGAGGCGCGCGCCGGCGACACGGTGAAGGTCGACAACGGCACCTGGAAGGAGGCCGTGCGCATCATCGGCGCCAAGAAGCGCTACCTCAAGCTGGTGGGGAACAACAAGAACCCCAACAAGGTCGTGCTCGAAGGCAGCGGCAAGAAGGCCAACGGCGTGCTGGTCAACGGCGCCGACAAGGTGACGATCAGCGGCTTCCGCGCCCAGCACTACCGCTCCAACGGGTTCTTCGTCACGAACGCCAGCGACTACAAGATGACGCGGCTGGTCGCGTGGCTCGGCGGCGTCTACGGCATCTACGCCTTCAACACCAAGGGCGGCGAGATCTCGAACTCCGAGGCCGCCTGGCACAACGACGCCGGCTTCTACATCGGGCAGACGCCGCCGCAGTCCAGGCCGAAGCGGTCGATCGTCAAGAACGTCACCTCGTACGGGAACGTCATCGGGTTCTCCGGGACGAACATGAAGTACGTGACGATCCAGGACTCGAAGTTCTACAACAACGGCACGGGCATCGTCCCCAACGCGCTGGACAGCGAGAAGTACGCCCCGCCGGAGCAGAACGTCATCACCCGCAACGAGGTGTTCTGGAACAACTTCAACTACTACAAGGGCTCGCCCTTCAAGAAGGAGAAGACGAAGACCGGAGGCGTGCCCTACCCGGTCGGCATCGGCATCCTGCTCTTCGGCGGGCGCAACAACCAGGTGACCGGCAACAAGGTGTACGGCAACTACCTGGTCGGCGTGGGCGCGCTGCAGCAGTTCCTGCTGCAGAAGTACGTCGATGCCAAGGACCTGATCGGCAACGAGGTCCAGGGCAACGACTTCGGGCTCGGCGGCGCGGACCGCAACGGCCGCGACATCTCCTACGACGGCAACGGTTCGGGCAACTGCTGGGGCCCGAACACCGGCGTGCAGACGATGTTCCCGGAGGACGGCTCGACGATGCCGGCGTGCCCGTTCACCGGGGCCAACGCGTTCAACGCCGACGCCCAGAAGGCCGCGGTCGACTGGGCGCTGGACGCGACGCACGAGGCCGCGTGGATCAAGTACCCGCACGTGGCCAAGCCGGGCATCACGCCGCTGGAGACGTACACCGGAGGCGTCAAGTAGTGCGGCTGGGCAGGGGACTGGCCGCCGCCGGGGTCGCGCTCGCATGCGCGGCCCCGGCGATCGCCGCGACCACGCCGAAGCGCAAGGTCTACGTCCACGACAACTACTACCAGGCCGACAAGCTGACGGTGAAGGCGGGGACGCAGGTCAGCTGGGTCTGGGCCGACGACGCGACCGACGTCCACGACGTGCAGCTGGTCTCGGCGCCCAAGGGCGTCAAGAAGTTCCAGAGCGAGCCGCTGGCGTCGGGCCTGAGCTTCCGCAAGAAGCTCACCAGGCCCGGGCTCTACAAGTTCGTCTGCTCCTTCCACGAGGAGGAGATGCGGATGCAGATCCGCGTCAAGAAGCCCGTCAAGAAGCGCCGGTAGGGTGGCTCGCCGTGCGCTGCTTCGGCGACGGCGACCCGCTCTACGAGCGCTACCACGACGAGGAGTGGGGCCGGCCCGTGCTCGACGAGCGCGGGCTGTTCGAGCGGCTGTGCCTGGAGGCGTTCCAGTCCGGCCTGGCCTGGATCACCATCCTGCGCAAGCGCGAGGCGTTCCGCGCGGCGTTCGCCGGGTTCGACCCCGAGGCGGTCGCGGCCTTCGGCGACGCCGACCGGGCGCGCCTGCTGGCCGACGCGGGGATCGTCCGCAACCGGCTGAAGGTGGACGCGGCGATCGCCAACGCGCAGGCGGTCCTCACCCTGCGCGACGGCGACGTGCCGTTCGCGGACCTCGTGTGGTCCTTCGCCCCGCCGCCGCGCGCCGCGGCGCCCGCCACGTTCGCGGAGGTCCCCGCAGTGACGCCGGAGTCCACGGCGCTGGCCAAGGAGCTCAAGCGCCGCGGGTTCCGCTTCGTCGGCCCGACGACGGCCTACGCGCTGATGCAGGCCGTCGGCATGGTCGACGACCACGTGGCCGGCTGCCCGTGGCGGGCCGACGTCGAGCGCACGCGGGCGGCCGCGCTCACGACGTCGCGGTGAAGGTCACGCTCCCGGTCCTGCACGAGAGCTCCTGGGCGCCGCTCGCGCTGGTGGCCGTGAGCGCCACCGAGAACCGGCCCCTGGCGCCGCCGGTCGTTCGCACGACGCGGCCGGCGATGTCGTAGGCGTAGGCGTTGATCCCTTGGTCGTCGCGGTCGAACCGCTGGGTGAACACGTCGCCGAAGCGGCCCGCCGCGACCGGGAAGTTGATGAGGAAGTCCCCGAACTGGATGCCGCCGCCCGAGGCGCACAGCGCCGTCCAGCCGAAGTGCAGGTGGTCGACGTTCGCCCGCTTGGCGCTCAGCTCGAGCACGACCGGCAGCCGCTGCGAGGTGCTGCCGCCGAACACCCGCCCGCGCTCGTGGCGGACGACGAACCGCAGCGCGGGCGTGCTGCAGGTGTCGATCGGCGCCGCCGCGTCCGCCCCGACGCGCGCGCTGCCCGACACCGTGCCGCTGATGCGCGTCGCCCCGACCGTGCCCTTGATGGTGATCCGCTCGACGGCGAGCAGGCCGTCGCCGACGTCGACCTGCTGCTCGTAGGCGGCGGTGAACCGCCGGCCGGCGATCGCGGGCGCGGCCCCGGCCTTCGTCAGGTCGATCGTGTCGCCGAACCGGTAGGTCGTGCCGGTCCGGCAGTCCGCGCGGTACATCGCCGAGAAGCCGACGACGCGCTGTCCCCTGACGCGCAGCACCAGCGGGTACTGGTCGGCCGACGTGCTGCCGGCGTAGACGGTGGTGCGGGGCGCGGCCGCACCCGCCGGGGCCGGGAGCGCCGCGGCGAGCAACAGCGCGAGCGCCGCGGCGGCCCGCGCGGGGTGGATCGGTGGCGTCCGCATGACCGCCGCCTCCTTGCGGGTCGAGGTCTGCGACGAGCGTTGCTCGCGGTCGCCCCCCGGGCATCCGTGCGGGCTACGGGCCGCGCTCCGTAGTCCGGGGCGCGGCCCGCGGGCCCACCCCGTCCTACACCGCGGGCACCGTGGTCTCGCAGCCCGCGCCGACGGCATCGAGGTCGTCGGGCTCGACCTGGTCGGCGCCCGGGCCGCAGCTGCCGCGATCGGCGTAGCCGTCGCGCATCCGCAGCAGGTCCGCGCCCGTGCCGCCGCTGAGGACGTCGCGGCCGGTGCCGCCGGTCAGCGTGTCCGCGCCGGCCCCGCCGAGCAGCGTGTTGGCCCGGAGGTTGCCGGTCAGCACGTCGTCGCCGCTGCCCCCGGCCACGTTCTCGACGTCGGCACGGACGTCGTCGCCCTCGCCGGCCGCGCCATCGGGCGCGCCGCCGCCGATGGTCACCGACACGTCCGCCGTCCGGGTGGCGTAGCTGGCCTGGTCGACGCCCGGCCCGCCGGCGAGCACGTCGGGGCCGAGGCCGCCGTCGAGCGTGTCGTTGGCGCCGAGGCCGCCGAGGTCGTCCGCGCCGCCGAGCCCGTCGATCTCGTCGTCGCCGGCTCCGCCGCGCAGGACGTCGTCGTACGGGGTGCCGACGAGGTGCTCCACGTCGGCGAGCACGTCGGCGTCCCCGTTGTAGCCGTCGTTGCGCCCGTCGCCGACCGACGCCGTGACGCCGGCCGTCGCGCGGCAGAACGTGACCGTGTCGCGCCCGGGGCCGCCGCGGAACGTCTCGCCGCCGTCGGCGCCGCACAGCACGTCGTTGCCCTCGCCGCCGTCGAGGTCGGCGGGCAGGGCGTCGTGCTCGAAGTTGTCGCCGTACATCGCGTGCGTGAGGCGGTCGTCGCCGGGGCCGCCGATCAGCGTGGTCGCGTTGTAGTAGCCGGCCTCGAGGTCGTCGTCGCCGGGCCCGCCGTCGGCGAAGTAGCCGCCCTCGGAGGAGTCGAGGTAGCGGTCGTCGCCGTCCTCGCCGAAGAACTGCATGCTGCTCCAGCCGTCGTTGCGGACGTCGTCGTCGCCCGGGCCGCCGTGGACCAGCGCGCCGCCGTACGGGCCCTCCGGGTACTCGCCGTAGTCGAGGTGGTCGGCGCCGTCGCCGAGGTCGACGGTCGAGCCCACGACGTACGGCCCGCAGACGACGGTGTGCGCGTCCTCGGCGGTGCAGCCCGGGCCGGGCGTGATCGCCGCGCCGGCGTCGCTGACGCGGACCGCCTCGTAGATGTCCTCGCCGGCCGCGCGCACGCGCACGTCGTTGACCTCGCCCGGGGCGGCCGCGTAGTGCAGGACCTCGTCGCCGCCGACCGTCGCCGTCGCCCCCAACGCTCCGGGCGCCGTGACCAGCAGCACCCCGGCGAGCGCCGCCGCCGTCGCCACGAACCTCGCCATCCCCGGGCCTCCCTCCGGATCGCGTCCCCTGGCGCGCCAGACTACGCACGGGATCCGCGCCGGCGCAAGTGCGGAAGCTGTTCCACCTCCGATCGCTAGGTTGGCGGGCATGCTCCACCCGCAGCTGGCCTGGTACGTCGCCGGGCCCACCCTCGGCCTGTGCGTCGTCGCGATGCGCCTGCTGCTCAACGAGCGGCTGGGCGTCATGGGCGCGGTCTCCGACGTCGTCGCCCGCGTCTCCGAGCGCAGCCTCGCGTTCGGGACGCGCGGCTGGTTCCTGGTCGGGCTCGTGCTCGGCGGCCTCGGCTTCGCGCTCGTCGCGGGCGGGCCGGACTTCCACGGCTATGGCTGGCTGACCGACACGTTCCACGGGACGGCGGGGACCGTCGCCATCGCCGCGATCCTGCTCGTCTCGGGCGTGCTGGTCGGCTACGGCGCCAAGCTCGCCGGCGGGTGCACCTCGGGCAACGGGCTCAGCGGCAACGCGATGGGGTCGCCCGCGAGCCTGCTCGCCACGGCGACGTTCTTCGCGACGGCGATCGTCGTCGCCTTTGCGATCGAGGCGGTGCTCTGATGCGCACGCGCGCCGCCGCCGCGCTGCTGGGCGTCGTCTTCGGCGTCGTCCTGTCGTGGTCGGGCATGTCGAGCCCCGACGTGATCCGCGACGCGCTGCTGTTCCACGACAGCTACCTCTTCCTGTTCTTCGCCTCCGCGGTCGGCACGTCGTTCGCGGGCCTGTGGCTGCTGCGGCGCCGCGCGCCGCGGGCCGTGCTCACCGGCGAGCGCGTCGCCTGGGCGACCGTGCGGCCCGAGCGCCGCCACGTCACCGGCAGCGTGCTGTTCGGCATCGGCTGGGGCGTCGCCAACGCCTGCCCGGGGCCGATCGCGACGCAGCTCGGCCAGGGCATCGCGTGGAGCATCCCGCTGGCGATCGGCGTCGTCGCCGGGGTCAAGCTGCACCTGCGGCGGGCCGACGCCCCGGCGCACGTCGCCGTCGTCGAGGAGCCCAGCGAGGTCGGCCACCTGCCGGTGCCTGCGCCCGCCCCCGCCTAGCCGAAGAGCGGGAACGCCCGCCGGCGGGCCAGCGCGTCCATGCCGCGCTGGATGCTGCCCTGGACCCGGTCGTACACCTCGGTCACGTAGTCGTCGTCCTTGGCCCGCGCGGGGTCGCGGTCGACCTCGACCGGCGCCTGGAACGCGGTGCGGATCTTCGTCGGCAGCGGGATCTCGGGTAGCATCGCGGGGGAGAGCCCCCACGGCGCCTGGATGCTCACCGGCAGCATCTTCAGGCGGGCGACCTGGTCGAGCCGGAGGGCCTTCGCCAGGCGCCGGCCCTTGAGCAGCACCGGCATCGAGTCGGGGCCGCCGACGGTCGCGATCGGGACGATCGGCACGCCGGCCTGGATCGCCATGCGCACGAAGCCCTTGCGCCCCGCGAGGATCGCCTTGTCACGCTGCACCCACGGCCGCAGCGAGTCGACCTCGCCGCCGGGCCACAGCGCGACGTCGCGCCCGGCGGCCAGCGCGCCGGCGATCGAGTCCGGCGCCGCGGGCAGCACGCCCATCTTGCGGAAGTAGGCGCCGACCAGCGGCGCGGCCATGAGCGCGTCGTGGGCGGTGCCGTGCAGCGGCCGGTCGGCGCCGAAGCGCCGCCACCACTGGATGCCGACGGTCCAGGCGTCCCACACGAAGGGCGCGCCCGAGTGGATGCCGATGAGGAGGGCCGGCGGGTCGGGCAGGTGCTCCCAGCCCTCGATCTCCATCCGGAACCAGTAGTCCATGAGCGGGTTCCAGAGGTACTTCTGGCGCTCCATCCAGCCGGACTGCTCCTCGAGCTCCAGCGACCACTCGCCGGCGCGGTCGGCGACCCAGCCGGTGACCCCGGACGCCTGCTCGCGCCGCTCCTCGGCCTTCGCGCGCGTGCGCGCCGCATGCTCGGCCCGCTGCTGCCGCACCCCGTTGGTGGCGCTCATGCTCCAGCGCTTCCCGCGCAGTCGCGGGGCAATCGGGCAGTGTCCGCGGTCGAGCGGCAGAGCCGGAGACGGGACTCGAACCCGTGGCCTGCTGTTTACAAGACAGCTGCTCTACCAGCTGAGCTACTCCGGCCGGAGCCGCCGAGTCTATGGGCGGCCGGCCGTCGCCAGCGACTGGTTGGCGTAGCGCTTGTCGCCGGTGACCTCGGCGCCTAGCCACGGCGGGGGCGTGAAGGCCTCCGAGGCCTGGGCGGAGGGGAACTCGACCTCGGCGGTCAGCAGCCCGTCGAGCGCGTCGTCGTAGACGTCGACCTCGGCGGTCAGCCCGTCGCCGAGCGGGACGAGGTGGCGGGTCTTGGAGAGGCGGCGGCCCTCGGTCAGCGGCCAGAGCGCCTCGAACTGGCGGGCGTCGACGGCGACGTGCTCCTCGACGCGCACCATCGCCGGGCCCGACTTGATGGTGAGCTCCACGTGATCGTCCTCGCGGCGCAGCCGCACCTCGACGCCGTCGGGGGCCACGGCGAGGTAGCCCTGCTGGATGCGCCGCGACGGCACGCCGTCGAGCTCGGGCGGGAGCGCGTCGACCAAGAACTTGCGCTCGATCTCGACGCCGGGCGCGGTCACGACGCCGGCACGGTCGCGCGCGCCTCGCGCTCGGCGGCCGCGATCAGGTGGTCCATCCGCGCGGCGAAGGCCTTGGGCCGCTCGGCGTAGACGCGCTCGCCGAGGCCGCGGGCCCAGGCCAGCAGCTCGGCGCGGCGGTCGGCGACGATGGCGTGGAGCGGCTCGAGCTCGGGGTCGTCGCCGACGTGGCCGGCGAAGACGGCGAGGTCGTGGTCGTCGCCCAGGTGCTCGGAGAGCACCTTGAGCTCGGCGGCCTGCGGGCCGAGCAGGGCGGGCCACGCGGGCTCGACCAACCTGGTGTGGTACCAGAGGTCCTTGACCCGCTTGCGCCACTCGTGCAGCTCCTCGGGAGTCGGGTCGTGGTCGCGCGCGTGGCGGAAGTGCCCGCGGCCCTCCGCGTAGGCGCGCAGCATCCCGGCGATCAGGACGTCCCGCGTCAGCGCCTCCGGCACCCACGCGTCGACGCGCTCGTCGGCGGCACGCAGCTCCGCCACCGCGGCCTCGATCTCCGACGGCGGCGTCGTCCCGCGCGCGCCCTCCAGGCGGGCACGCAGCGCGTCGGCCGCCTGCTCGGAGATCCGGCCGACCATCAGCGGGGCCAGCTCGTCGGCCACGGCGACCATCACGTCGGCGTCCCGCGCGCCGCTGACGCGCCCGGCGGCGTCGCGCAGCGCGCCGTTCTCGGCGCGGTAGGTCCTCGCCTTCAGCGCCGGGCGGACGAGCCGTACCAGCGCGCGGGTCTTCTTGAGGTCCTTGCGCGCCTCGTGCACCGCGCGGACCGGGTCCTCGGCGCGCCGGTGCTCGAGCTGGTCGACCGCGTCGCGGAGCTGGTCGTGCGCGCAGGCACGGACCGCCGCGGTGAGGTCGTCGAAGGCGAGCTTGTAGGCCATCGGCGGGCGGGCTACCCCGTCGCGCCGCTGATCGCGTGCTCGATGTTGCCGTGCCCGTTGCTGGACACGACGTGCTCGTACGGGGGGACCTCCTCGTCCTCCGGCGCGTTGAGGCGCCGCTCGACCTCGCCGAGGACGAGCCCGAAGAGGAAGTGCCGCCAGGTGGCCTGCGCGAAGGCCCGCCCGCTCGTCGACAGGGCCGGCATCTCGCCGCGGGCGGGGTGGACACGGTCGGTCACCGCGACCAGCGGCCACGTCGCCAGGTGCTCGGCCAGCGCCGCCGCCGGGCCGCGCGCCCACGACGGCAGGGGGAGGCGGCGCGCGAGCGTCGCGTAGGCGGCGCCGAACGCCGCGCCGTTGGCCACGTGCATCGCCAGCCCGGCCGCCGGCCACGCCGGGCCGCGGGTGACGAGCTTGCCCAGCAGCTCGGTGTCGTCGTACGCGACGCCGAAGACGCGCTTGTCGAGGGGCTGCTGGAGCGCCCACACGCCGGCGGCAAGGGCGCCGGCGACGGCGCCCCGCGCGGTACGGGCTCGGTCGATGGCCATCCACGGACTGTAACCACCCTCACACGCCCGGGGTACGCCAGTCGATGGATCGCGACCGGCATCTCGAGCGCACCCGGGCCAAGGGCGTCAACCCGCTCGTCTACTGGATCGTCCGCGCGCTCCTGCAGCCCTTCTTCCACGTGTACTTCCGCATGTCGCGCATCGGGCGCGAGCACGTGCCGCAGGAGGGGCCGGTGATCCTCGCCGCCAACCACCGCTCGTTCCTGGACCCGTTCGTCATCGCGACGCTCGCCCGCCGGCCGATCTACTTCGTGGCCAAGAAGGAGCTGTTCAAGCACCCGGTCGTCGCCTGGCTGCTCACCTGCCTCGGCGCGTTCCCGATCGACCGCGGCAACGGCGACGAGGACGCGATGGCCACGGCCCGCGAGATCCTCGAGCGCGGCGACGGCGTCCTGATCTTCCCCGAGGGCACCCGCATCCGCCCCGGCGGCCTGGCCGAGCCCCGGCGCGGCGTCGGCCGCCTCGCGCTGGAGACCGGCGCGCCGGTCGTGCCGGTCGCCGTCATCGGCACCGAGGCGGTCCGCCGCGGCTGGCGCTTCCGGCCCCACAAGGTCCGCATCCGCGCCGGCGCGCCGCTGACGTTCCCCAAGGTCGCGAGCCCCTCGCCGCAGCTGGCCAAGGCCGTGACCGAGCGCATCTGGCCCTGCGTGATGCTGCAGTGGGAATGGCTGGGCGGCACGCCGCCGATCCGCCGCGCCGCCGTCATCGGCGCCGGTTCGTGGGGCACCGGCATCGCGGTCGCCCTCGCGCGCGCGGGCGTGCAGGTGGACCTGGGCACGCGCACCGGCGACCAGGCCGCGCTGCTGGCCGAGGCGCGCGTCAACGACCGCTACCTGCCCGGCACGGTGCTGCCCGAGAACCTCGCCGTCGGCCGCGCCGCCGACCTCGACCTCGGCCAGCACGACCTCGTCGTCTTCGCCGTGCCCAGCCGCGCGCTGCCCGAGGCGGTGGCCGCCCACGGCGCGCACGTGACCGAGCGCGCCGGCGTCGTCGTCGCCGCCACGGGCCTCGTGGCCCCGCACGGCGCGCTGCCCAGCGCCTTCGTCGCCGAGCGCACCCCGGCCCGCGCCGTCGCCTGCCTCGCCGGGCCCGCCCACGCCTCCGACGCGCTCGAGCACGGCGCCGCGCTCGTCGCCGCCTCCGCCGACAAGGGCTTCGCGC
Source organism: Solirubrobacterales bacterium (assembly GCA_016215085.1). Taxonomy (GTDB): domain Bacteria; phylum Actinomycetota; class Thermoleophilia; order Solirubrobacterales; family Solirubrobacteraceae; genus Baekduia. The sequence goes on from JACRMD010000014.1 coordinate 13,298, forward strand.
GCCAGGTCGCCGACCTGCTCGGGCGTGCGGGCCTCTACGCCGAGACCTCGTTCGACGTCGTCGGCGTCGAGCTGGCCGGGACGGCGAAGAGCGCCGCCGCGCTGGCCGCCGCCGCCGCGGCCCCGGCCGGGGGCCCGAACGCCGCGGGCGCGGCCGCCGGGCGCGTCTTCGCCGAGGTCGACGCGCTGGCCCGCAGCCGCGGCGCCCACGCCCAGACGTTCACCGGCCTCGCCGGCGCGGGCGACCTCGTGGCCACCGTCGTGGCCGCCAGCAGCGGCAACCACCGCGCGGGCGAGCTGCTGGCCCAGGGGCGGACCGCCCCGGACATCGAGCCCGAGCTGGGCCAGACCGCGGAGGCGCTCGACACCCTGCCGCTGCTGGTCCGCGCGCTGGAGGAGGGCGGCGTCCCGGCGCCGGCCACCGCCGGCCTGGCGGCCCTCGTCGAGGGCCGCATGGACCACGCCGACTGGGCGCAGACCGTCACCGCGCCGCCGCAGCGCCGCGGCCGGTTCGTCCGGGCGGCCTGACGCCGTAGGCTGACGTGCGTGGACAAGGCCCAGCTCGACGCGGAGTTCTCGGAGCTGTACCGGACCCACCTGCGTGACGTGTACTCCTACGCGTACTACCGGGTGGGCAACCACCACGACGCCGAGGACCTGACGGAGCAGACGTTCCTGCAGGCCTACCGCCACTTCGAGCGGGCGGTGAAGGAGTCCCACGGGCGCCCGCTGCGGCCGTGGCTGATCCGGATCGCGCACAACCTCGCCGCGAACCTCTACCGCGACCGCTCGCGCCGCCCGCAGACGACCATCGACGACGAGGGCGGTCCCGAGCTGCGCAGCGTGCACACGACCGAGGACCTCGTCGAGGGCCGCGACGAGCTCGCCCGCATCCTCGACGGCGTCAAGGACCTGCCCGACGACCGCCGCGAGGCGCTGATCATGCGCTTCGCGCTGGGCATGGACAACCGCGAGATCGCCCGCGCGCTGGGCCGGACCGACGGCGCCACGAAGGTGCTGCTGCACCGCGCGATCAAGCAGCTCGAGGAGATCGTCGCCGCCAAGCAGGGAGCCACCGGCTGATGTCCGACACCTTCTCCGAGGACTTCGAGGGGCTGCTGCGCCGCGCGCTGGCGCCGGTGGAGCCGCCCGCGCACCTCTCCGACCGCCTGGAGTCGACGCTGGCCGAGCTCACCGAGCTCGCCCAGGACGAGCTCGAGTCGTGGGAGCTGGGCGCGATGCGCGACCCGCGCAACTGGGTCCGCCCCGTCGCCGCGGTCGCCGTGGGCACCACGGCCGGCGCCGCGCTCGTCGTCCTGCGGGTGCGCCAGCAGCACCGCCGGCGCCCCACGAAGGCCAAGGACCCGCTCGACCTCGCCGAGCGCACCCTGCGCGCCGTCGCCATGCGATGGCCGACCTGGGACTCCTCGCCGACGAGGACCTCATGCAGCTCGTGCGCGAGGGCGACTCGTCGGCGTTCGAGGTCGTCTACGAGCGCCACGCCACCGCGGCGTACTCCCTCGCCTACCGGATGACCGGCCGCCGGGGGCTGGCCGAGGACGTCGTCCAGGAGGCCTTCCTGTCGCTGTGGCGCTCGGGCGCCCGCTACGACCGCGCGCGCGGCAGCGTGCGGACGTGGGTGCTCGGGATCGTCCACAACCGGGCGATCGACGGCCTGCGCCGCAGCATGGTCCACGACAAGCGCCGCGCCAGCGACGAGGGCATCGAGGAGCGCTTCGAGTCCGGCGAGCGCACCGACGTCGAGGCCGTCCGCCGGCGCGAGGCCGCCGAGGTCCGCCACGCGCTGTCCTCGCTGCCGCCCGAGCAGTGCCGCGCGATCGAGCTGGCGTACTTCGGCGGCTTCTCCCACGCGGAGATCGCCACCATGCTGGACATGCCGATCGGCACGGTGAAGGGGCGCATCCGCCTGGGGCTCGAGAAGCTCCGCGGTGCGCTGGGCGAGCTCGTGGAGTCCCCGGCATGAGCACGTGCCCGCGCCGCGACGACGTCGGGCCCTGGGTCCTGCGCGCCCTCGGCGAGGACGAGGCCGCCGCGTTCGAGCGCCACCTCGAGTCCTGCGAGCCCTGCCGGCACGACGTCGCCGAGCTCGACGGGGTCGCCGGCGTGCTGCCGATGGCCGCCCCGCAGCTCCTGCCGCCGCCCGAGCTCAAGTCGCGGATCATGCGGGTCGTCGAGGCCGAGGCCGAGCTGCTGCGGCTGTCGGGCCTCCAGTTCTGCCCGGCCGCC
>JACRMD010000015.1 GCA_016215085.1 Solirubrobacterales bacterium
GCCATGGGCGCCGGCGTGCGGCTGCATGTCTGCGGCAATGTGACCGACCTGGTCGCCGATTTCGAGACGCTCGGCTGCGAACTGGTCGACAGCGACTTCCTCTGCGACTTCGCCCACGCGCGGGCCAACATGCCCACCACGGCGCTGCTGGGCAACATCGAGCCCGCCAGCTGGCTGCTGCGCGGCACGCCGGACAAGGAGATCGCCCGCCGGCTGGTCGTCTCCGACCACACCGCCCGCGAGCACGCCAAGCGCGTGCTGCAGAAGCTCGGCGTGCGGACGCGGACCGAGCTCGCCGGCCAGGTCTTCGCCGAGCACTGCGAGCCGTGGTGGGCGACGAGCGAAGACCCCCCACGGGAGGGGTAGGCACGGGGTGCGGGGTCTCGCACCCTCCTGTGCCATGACCCCCCGTCTCCTCACCGTCGCGGCCCTGGCCGCGGCGAGCCTCACCCTCCCCACCGCAGCGCAGGCCTCGACCATCTCCTACGCGCCCGACGGCGCCCTGGAATGGGTCGGCGGCGCCGGCGGCACCTCGGTCGACCTCCGCGTCACCGACGACGGCCGCGCCCAGTTCGACTACACCGTGGGCGACCAGCCGTCGTCGCTGCCGGCGGGCTGCAGCATCGCCGACCTCGGCGAGCCGGTGCTCTGCACCATGCCGTCGGCCGACCACGGCATCCGGATCCTGATGAACGAGGGCGACGACGACGTCGCCGTGCGCGCGCCGATGCCCGTCCCGGTGGTCGCCGAGGGCGGCCCGGGGGCCGACGAGCTCGTCGGCAACATCGACGGCGGCGACGAGACGCTGTCGGGCGGCACCGGCAACGACCTCGTCCGCGGCTACGCCGGCTGGGACGTCGTCGACGGCGGCGCGGGCGACGACCGCGTCGAGGGCGGCTTCGGCGTCGACAAGTTCCTCGGCGGCGAGGGCGTCGACGTGCTGAAGGGCGACCACGGCTCGGCCATCGAGGCCGACGTCATCGACGGCGGCGGGGGCTACGACACGCTCGACTACGAGTACTCGACGGTCGGCCGCGAGGGCCACGGCCTCGTGAACCTGTCGCTGGACGCCGGCGAGAGCGACGACGGCTTCGCCGAACACCATCTACACGTCCTACTCCAACGACACCATCAACGGCGGCGCGGGCAACGACACCATCCGCGGCTACTCCGGCGACGACAAGATCACCGGCGGCCCGGGCCAGGACACGATCTTCGGCGACACGCAGGGCCAGACGTGCATGTTCCTGTCGTGCTCCACCTACATCGGCAACGACGTCATCGACGCGCGCGACGGGGAGCGCGACTCGATCGACTGCGGGCTCGGGACCGACACCGCGCTCGTCGACGCGATCGACGTGACGACGGGCTGCGAGGACGTCCAGGTCGCCGCGACGCCGGCCGCCCCCGGCGGCGGCCAGCAGACCACGACCACCACGACCACGCCCACCACCACGACGACGACGACCGCCAAGCCCGGCGCCAGGGCGTGCGCGACGCCGAAGGGCCTGAAGGGCCTCACCAGCACCAAGGCCAAGGCCAGGGTCCGGAAGGCCGCCTGCAAGGTGAAGACCAGGTCGGTGCGGTCGAAGAAGGTCAAGAAGGGTCGCGTCGTCAAGGTCGCCCGCAAGGGCTCGACGGTGACGATCTACGTGTCCAAGGGCCGCTAGGCAGCCGCCTGGCCCGGGGGACGGGCACGCAGGCCGTTTGCGTACCGGACGGTATTTGGATACCGTCCGGTACGCGATGGCTACCACGACTGCGCCCCTGCCCCGGCTGGGCGGGCGCCTCCCCCTCCCTCACGGCCCGCGCATGCCGCGGGCGCTGCAGACCCTCGCGTGGATGAAGCGGCCGTTCCCGTTCGTGGAGCGCGCTCGCGCCCGCTACGGGGACACGTTCACCATGCACATCGGCCGCGACACGTTCGTCGTGCTGTCCGATCCCGCGCACGTCAAGCAGGTCTTCACCGGCGACCCCGGGGTCTTCCACGCCGGCGAGGGCAACCTGATCCTCCTGCCGTTCCTCGGCGAGAAGTCGGTGCTGCTGCTCGACGACGCCGCGCACCTGCGGCAGCGCCGGCTGCTGCTGCCGCCGTTCCACGGCGAGAAGATGCGCGCGCACGTCGGCCTCATGCGCGAGGTCGCCGAGCGCGAGGTCGCGAGCTGGCCCACCGGCGTCCCGTTCGCGGTCGCGCCGCACATGCAGGCCGTCACGCTCGAGGTGATCATGCGGATCGTCTTCGGCGTCGACGAGGGCGACCCGCGGCTGGCCGAGCTGCGCGAGCGCCTGCGCACGTTCCTCGACACCACGGCCTCGCCGCGCGAGATGCGCAAGCTCCTGCTCCACGGGCCCGAGCGCGCGCACCGCCGCCGCGTCTTCGGCGCGATCCTCGACCCCGTGGACGAGGTCATCGCCCAGGTGATCGCCGACCACCGCGACCGCGACGACCTCGCCGACCGCGACGACGTCCTGTCGATGCTGCTGCTGGCCCGCCACGAGGACGACACGCCGATGGCCGACGACGAGCTGCGCGACGAGCTCGTGACGCTGCTGGTCGCGGGCCACGAGACGACGGCGACCGCGCTGTCGTGGGCGCTGGAGCGCCTCACGCGGCACCCGGCCGCGCTCGAGCGGCTGACCGAGGAGGTGCGCGCCGGCGACGAGGAGTACCTCGACGGCGTGATCCGCGAGACGCTGCGCATCCGGCCCGTCCTCCCGTTCGTCGCGCGCAAGCTGACCGCGCCGGTGACGATCGGCGAGTGGGACCTGCCCGCCGGCGCGAAGGTCGCGCCCAGCATCCACCTCGTCCACCGCCGCGAGGACCTCTACGAGGACCCCGCCGCGTTCCGCCCCGAGCGCTGGCTGGGCGTGCGGCCCAACCCGTACCACTTCCTCCCGTTCGGCGGCGGCGTGCGCCGCTGCCTCGGCGCGAGCTTCGCGGAGACCGAGATGCGGGCCGTGCTCAGCGCGATCGTGTCGAGCGTGCGGCTGCGGCCGGCCCGTCCCGAGGGCGAGCGCGTCGCGCGCCGGGTCATCACCAACGTGCCCGCGCGCGGCGGGGAGGTCGTCGTCGCGGCATGACCCAGCGCCTCACGCGCCAGCAGCAGCGCGAGCGGACCCGCTCGCACCTCCTCGACGCGGCGGGCCGGGTGTTCGCCCGCCGCGGCCTGGACCGCGCGTCGGTCGACGAGGTGGCGGCCGACGCGGGCTTCACCAAGGGCGCGGTGTACGCGAACTTCGCGTCGAAGGAGGAGCTGTTCCTCGCCATGCTCGACGCACGCTTCGCCCAGCGGCTGGAGGCGATGGACCGGCTGCTGGCCGAGGCGGACCCCGAGCAGCAGGCGCGCGCCGCGGCGCAGGACTTCTGGGAGTACCTGAAGGCCTACCCGGAGTGGGAGCGGCTGTTCTTCGAGGCCGCGCTGCACGCGTCGCGCGACGAGGCGTTCCGCGCCGAGCTCGCGCGGCGCTACCACGCGATGCGCGAGCGCATGGCCGAGATCCTGCGCGCGCGGGCGGGCGACCGCGAGCCGGCGGTGCCCTACGAGCAGCTGGCGATGATGCTCTTCGCGATGGCCAACGGCGTGGCGTTCGAGCG
>JACRMD010000115.1 GCA_016215085.1 Solirubrobacterales bacterium
TCGGCCAGCGGGCGCGCCACGGCTCAGGCGCGGCGTGGCTGGCCCGCGAGCACGCGGGCGCACTGCCGGCGCGCCGCCCCCTCGGCCTGGCCTGGTGGGCCACGCGCCGCGCGGCCGACGGGCTCGTGGGCCTGGCCACCGGCGAGCGCGACCGGGCGCTGCTCGGCCTCCTCGACGGGCCCGCGGTGTGGGCCTTCGAGCTCGGACGCCTCGTGCCGAACCGCCCGTGGCCGCGGCCCCTCGGGCGGTGAAGGGGCCAGGCCCCCAACACCAACGCAACAATCGGATCCCCGTCCCGAGCGGGAATCCGGGCGCACGGGGGCCAGGCCCCCAACATGAACGCAACAATCGGGGCACGAGGCCAGGCCCAGCCCCCCGGGGGGCGGTCAGCGATAGGGGTCGCGGCGCCCGGCGAACGGGACGCGGGCGCGGAGGCGGGCCGCGCGCAGCGCCCGGGCGTCGGCGCGTAGGACGTCGCGCGCGAGCTCCGCGGGGACGAGGCCCGCGTGGCGCTCGTGGACGACGCGCTGCGCCGCGGCCAGGCGGGCGACGTCGGCGGTCAGCCCGCTCGGGTGCCGGCGGTAGCGCACGCGGGCGGCGGNCACCTCCCATCCGGCGCCGGCGACGCGCAGCCACAGGTCCCAGTCCTCGGCGACCGCGACGGGCGCCGCGAACCCGCCCGCGGCCTCGAGCGCGTCGCGGCGCAGGACGACGCTCGACGTCGGGACCGGGTTGGCGGCGTACAGGTCCGCGACGCCGAGCGGGCCCTCCGGGGGCTCGGTCCAGCGCTCGCCGGTCGGCCGGCCGTCGGGGCCGACGACCAGCGCCCGGCCGAAGACGAGCCCGGCGCGCGGGTGCGCGGCGAGCGCCTCGCGCAGCGGCGCGAGGCGGCCCGGCTCCCACGCGTCGTCGGCGTCGCAGAGGGCGATGAGGTCGGTGCGGAGCCCGGCGCTCGCCCGCGCCGCGGCGGGTCCGCCGCGCGCGTCGCGGCGCACGAGGCGCGCACGGCCGGCGTGGTCGGGGTGCAGGACGACCGGCGGGTCGGCGGCGTCGTCGACGACGACCACCTCGTCGGGCCGCTCCGCGAGCACGCCGTCGAGCGCCTCGGCGAGGTACGGGGCGAAGCCGCCGACCGGGATGACCACGCCCACGCGCACGGCGGGGAGCCTAGGCGCCGGCGGCGGGAACCGGCGTGGGCCTGACAGACCGGAAGCTAGTGTTTCGGGCGCGTGGAGGCGCGGGTGACACGCCGGGAGGTCCTGCGCGGCGGGCTGCTGGGCGCGATCGCCGCGGCGCTGCCGGCCGCGGCCGCGTGGGAGCGCACGGCGCCCGCGCAGGCGCTCGCACTCGCGCCGGCCGACGCCACGCTGCAGGCCTTCTTCGACACCGTCGTCCCCGGCCGCCGGGTCGCCCGGACCGTGAGCGGCGCCGTCGTGCACCCGGGCGCGATCGCGGGCGCCGACCCCGACCCGGGCGCCGTCGAGGCCGACGCGCTGGCGCTGGCGCAGCACCCGCGGATCGGCTTCGACGCGCTGGCGCCCGCGTCCCTCGCCGACCTCGAGCTGCGCGCCGCCGAGCAGGGCGGCCCGTTCCTCGCGCTCGCCTTCGACGCCCGCACCCGTGCCTGCGTGCAGGGTCTCGACTTCGGCAACCCGCTGCGGACGGTGTGGGAGGCGGCGGCCGCCGTCGCCTTCACCGCGTTCTGCGGCGGCGCGATCTCGCGCACGCAGACGCGGGCCGACGCGCCCGGGTGGGCGGTGATGGGCCTGCCCGGCCGCGCGCCGCACGGCTACCCCGACGCGTCGTACGGCCGTCGCCTCGCCCGCGAGCGCACCCGCAAGGGGTACCTGGCGTGACACGGCGCGCGGACGTCGTCATCGCGGGCTCGGGCTTCGGCGGCGCCATCGCGGCGCGCCGGCTGGCCGATGCGTACGCCCGTGCCGGGGAGGACCCCGCCCGCATCGTCGTCCTCGAACGCGGCGAGGGCTTCGCCGTGGACTCCTTCGAGCAGTCGATGCACATCGACCACCTCTCCCGCGTCTACCGCCTCATCCAGGGCCAGGGCATGCAGGTGGTCACCGCCACGGGCCTCGGCGGCGGCTCCAACCTCTACCTGGCCGCGTCGCTGCGCGCGCCGCGCGAGGTGTTCGAGCGCCGCGACCGGCGCCCCGACGACGGCCCCGACCGCCGCATGTGGCCGAAGGCGATCAGCCGCGCCACGCTGGACCCGTACTACGCCCGCGCCGAGCGGGCGCTGCGGGTCCGCCGCCCCTCCTGGGACCAGGTCTCGCGCTCGGGCGGCGTCTGGGCGGCGCTGTGCGACGCGGCGGGCCACACCTGCGACCGCGTCCCGCTGGCCATCGACCTCGACCGCTGCGTGGACGCCAAGTGGTGCCACACCGGCTGCGCGTTCGGGGCGAAGAACAGCCTGCTGACCAACCACCTCGCGATCGCGCGCCGCCGCGGCGTCACCGTCGAGCCGCTGCGCGAGGTCCAGTCCGTGCGTCAGAGCAGCGCCCGGCCGTACCGCTACGTCGTGACCGCCGCGGTCGTCGACGCCGCCACCGGCCGGCCGACCGGCGGGCTGGAGGAGCTCGAGTGCAAGGTGCTCGTCCTGGCCACGGGCGCGATGAACGACGCCCCCATCCTCCTGCGCTCCCGGGCCGCGCTGCCGTCGCTGAGCGAGCACGTCGGCCGCCACCTCGGCAGCAACGGCGACCACCTGGCCGCCGTCGAGCTCGACCCCGGCCGCGTGCGCGACGTCCTCGGCCTGCCGGGCTACGCGGAGTTCCACGAGGGCAAGCCGATCACGACCATGACCTACGACTTCTGGGCCGGCCGCCGCCGCGACGGCACGCGGTTCACGCTCCAGGAGATCTTCCTGTCGCCGCTGACCGGCATCCTCTACGACGACGGGCGCGGGCCGCCCGGCGACCCGTCATGGTGGGGCCTGCAGAAGAAGCGCTCGCTGGCGCGCTGGAGCCACCGGATCGAGCTGCTGGCGATGGTCGAGGACACGCACGACGGCACGTTCCTCCCGGTGCCCGCGCCCCACGGCGGCGCGGTGCGCCCCAACGGCGGCCCGGTGGAGATCGGGACGTTCACCTACGAGCTGAGCGACCAGTCGCGTGCCGTCCGCGCCGCCGCCGACGCGGCCATGCGCGCCATCGCCGAGCGCTCCGGCGTCGGCCGCTTCCTCCCGATGACCGAGACCGAGGGCGTCTACTGCGCGCACCCGCTGGGCGGCTGCCGGATGGCCGACTCGCCCGACCTCGGCGTCACGGCCGACGACGGCGAGGTCTTCGGCTACGAGGGCCTGTACTGCTCGGGCTCCTCGGTCGTGCCGACGTCGCTGGGCGTCAACCCGTCGCTGACGATCGCCGCGGTCGCCGAGCGCATCGCCTCAGGGCTCGTCCGCCGCGGCGCCGATCTCGGGCTGCCGCTCAAGTGAGCTGACCGATCCGCCGACTCCGTGGTGGAGCACCCGGATGTCGCTCCACCAAGCTCCCACCACCGACGAGGCGTGGGCCGGGCTCCTCGGGCCGGCGACCGACGCCGCCACCGAGGGCCTCATGGTCCTCGACGCCGACGGCACGATCCGCGCGGCGAACGTCGCCGCGAGCGTCGTGCTGGGCACGACCAGGCGCGTCCTGCTCGGCGCCGGCCCGCGCGACCCACGCTTCCGCCCGCTGCGGCCGGACGGCACCCCGCTGCCCCGCCACGAGCACCCGATCCTCGTCGCGCTGGACACCGGCACGCCCCAGCGCGACGTCCACCTCGGCCTCGACCGCCACGACGGCGCCGTCCAGTGGCACTCGTGGAACGCCGTGCCGCTGTTCTCCGAGGGCTCCTCGCGCCCCTACGGCGTGGTCGCGTCGTTCTTCGACATCACCACCCACGTCGAGCAGGGCCGCGAGCTGCGCCTGCTCACCGAGCACTCCGGCGACATCATCGCGGTGCACGACATCGAGGGCCGCATCACGTACGCGACCGGCGCCGCCGAGGCGCTGGTCGGCATCGCGCCCCAGCACCTCGTGGGCCTCAACGTCCTCGACGTCTGCCACCACGAGGACGTCCCCGCCGTCCGCGCCGCCGAGGAGGCCGCCCACCGCGGCGAGACCTCGCTGGTCGCCTACCGCGTGCGCCACGTCCGCACGGGCGAGTGGATCTGGCTCGAGTCGCACGTGCGGCCGGTCGACCGCCACGCCAGCGACGCCCACAGCGCCGTCATCGTCACCCGCGACATCACCGACCGCCGCGCCGCGGAGGACGCCGCCCGCGACGCGGCCGCCGAGGCCCGCCGCCAGCAGGCGCTGCTGGAGGAGGCGGCGCAGATGGCCGCGCTCGGGTCGTGGGGCTTCGACGTCGAGACCGGGGAGAGCTGGTTCTCCCCGAGCCTGTGCCGCATCTTCGGCCTGGACCCGGCGGCCGAGCCCGCTCCGGGCATCCACCAGGACCTCGTCCACGCCGAGGACAAGCAGCGCGTGCGCGACGTGCTGCGCGCCGCCGCGCGCGACGGCACCGCCTTCGAGACCTCCTACCGCCTCATCCGCCCCGACGGCGCGGAGCGGATCATGCACAGCCGCGGCGCCCAGGCGGAGGACCGCGGGCGCACGTGGGTGTGGGGCACGACGCAGGACGTCACCGACCTCCACGAGCTGGAGGCCGGCCGGCGCGAGGCCGAGCGGCTCTTCCGCGCGGCGTTCGAGCGCGCGCCGATCGGGCTGTGCCTGACGCAGGGCCGCGACGGCCGGCTGCTGCGCGCCAACCCGGCGATGGCCGAGCTGCTCGGCTACCCGATCGAGGAGCTGGTCGGCATGCGCCTGGCCGACATCAGCCACCCCGACGACCTCGAGTCGACCTTCGCCGCCGTCGAGCCGATGCTGCGCGGCGAGGCCGACGAGGTCCGCTTCGAGAAGCGCTACCTGCGCCGCGACGGCGGCATCGTCTGGACGATGGTGTCCTGCGCGGCGGTGGCCGGCGACGACGGCGGCATCCCGTACTCGATCACGCAGGTCGTCGACATCACCGAGCGCAAGCGCTTCGAGGGCCAGCTCCAGCACCTGGCCGACCACGACGCCCTGACCGGCCTGTTCAACCGCCGCCGCTTCGAGGAGGAGCTCGAGCGCGTCCTCGCCGAGGCCGAGCGCTACGGGCGCCGCGGCGCGGTCGTCGTGCTCGACCTCGACGGCTTCAAGTACGTCAACGACACGCTGGGCCACTCCGCCGGCGACGAGCTGATCAGCCGCCTGAGCACGACGCTGCGCGGCGAGCTGCGCGAGACCGACGTGCTGGCCCGCCTCGGCGGCGACGAGTTCGGCGTCATCGTGCCCGAGGCCGACGCCCGCGAGGCCGAGGCCGTCGCGGCCAAGCTCCTGCGCGCGGTCGAGCGCGACGGGCTCGTCTCGGGCGGCTCGCGCCATGCCCGCGTCACCGCGTCGGCCGGCGTCGCGACCTACGAGGGCGGTGACGGCCTCAGCGCGGAGGAGCTGCTCGTCGAGGCCGACATCGCGATGTACGACGCCAAGGAGGCGGGGCGCAACCGCTCGGCCGTGCACGAGCGCACGCACGCCGGCGCCGGCCGCCACGTGTCGCGCCTGACCTGGCTGGAGCGCATCCGCAGCGCGCTGGGCCGGCAGCGCTTCGAGCTCCACGCCCAGCCGATCCACGCGCTGGGCGAGGGCGACGGCGTCGAGCGCTTCGAGTTGCTGGTCCGCATGCGCGGCGACGACGGCGAGCTCGTCCCGCCCGCGGCGTTCCTGCACGTCGCCGAGCGCTTCGACGTCATCCAGGACATCGACCGCTGGGTCGTCGCCCGCGCCGTCGACCTCGTCCGCCGCGAGCACGACGCCGGCCACGCGGTGACGCTCGGCGTCAACCTGGCGGGCCGCACGGTCGGCGACGCCGCCTTCGGCGCCTGGCTCGAGGACCTGCTGGCGCACCGGCCGGTGCCCCGCGGGCGGCTCGTCTTCGAGATCACCGAGACCGCGGCGGTCGTCAACCTCGAGCGCGCCCGCGTGCTGGGCGAGACGCTGCGGCGCCTGGGCTGCCGCCTCGCGCTCGACGACTTCGGGACCGGCTTCGCCTCGTTCGCCTACCTCAAGCACCTGCCCTTCGACTGCCTCAAGATCGACGGCGAGTACGTGCGCGGGCTGGCGGACAACCCCGCCGACCGGCTCGTGGTCGAGGCGGTCGTGACGATCGCCCGCGGCATGGGCGCCGTGACGCTCGCCGAGTTCGTCACCGACGGCGACGTGCTCGAGCAGGTCCGCGCGCTCGGGGTGGACTTCGCGCAGGGCTTCCACCTCGGCCGGCCGGTGCCGGTCGAGGACGCGCTGCGCGGCATCGTGCATGCCCCTTGACGCGCGGGGCATGATGCAGCCACATGGCTCGCATCGGCATGCTCACCGGCGGCGGGGACTGCCCCGGCCTCAACGCGGTCATCCGCGGCGTCGTCCGCAAGGGCGTCCAGGACGGCCACTCCTTCTTCGGCTTCACCTACGGGTGGGCCGGGGTCCTCAAGAGCGAGGGCCACGAGCTCACGGTCGAGGAGACCAAGGGCATCCTCCCCCGCGGCGGCACGATCCTCGGCACGTCGCGGACCAACCCCTACAAGGAGGAGAACGCGCTCGACCGCGTCCTGGCGGGGATGGAGAAGGTCGGCGTCGACGTGCTCGTCCCGATCGGCGGCGACGACACGCTCGGCGTGGCGTCGAAGCTCAGCGAGGCGGGCGTCAACGTCGTCGCGGTGCCCAAGACCATCGACAACGACCTCTACGGCACCGACTACACCTTCGGGTTCCAGACGGCGGTGCAGATCGCCACCGACGCGATCGACCGGCTGCACACGACGGCCGAGTCGCACAACCGCGTCATCGTCGTGGAGGTCATGGGCCGTCACGCGGGCTGGATCGCCGCCCACGCCGGCATGGCCGGCGGCGCCGACGTCATCCTGGTGCCCGAGCGCCCGTTCGACATCGACGAGGTCTGCGACCGCATCCGCCGCCGCCACTCGCTCGGCCGGTCGTTCTCGATCGTCGTCGTCTCCGAGGGCGCGGTCCCCAAGGAGGGCACGATGTCGACGCACGGCTCGGGGCAGACCGACGCGTTCGGCCACGTGCGCCTCGGCGGCATCGCCGTCGAGCTCGAGCGCGAGATCGAGGAGCGCACGGGCTACGAGACGCGCATGACGATCCTCGGCCACGTCCAGCGCGGCGGCACGCCCACGGCCTACGACCGCGTGCTCGCCACCCGCTTCGGCGTCGAGGCGGCGCGCGCCGTCACGCGCGGCGACTTCGGGACGATGGTCGCACTGCGCGGCACCGAGATCGTCACCGTCCCGGTCACCGAGGCGCTGTCGCACTCCAAGGAGCTCGACCCCGCGTTCTTCGAGACCGCCGAGGTCTTCTTCGGCTAGCCGGCCGAGAGCTGCAGCCCCCGGGGGTCGATCTCCCAGCGTGCGGCGATGGCCCGCAGCTCGTCGTCGAGCGTCCAGCGGTCGGGCAGCGGGTCGCCCTCGTGGTCGGGCACGCCGCCCTTGAGCGCCATGCACCCCGTGTTGTCGCCGACGCGGCGGATCTCCTCGACCTCCTCGGGCGTCAGCCGCAGCTCCTCGGGCAGCGAAGCGAGCTCCTCGCGCTGGCGCTCGACGGGCTTGGCGCCGGGCTTGGCCTCCTGCACGAGCGTCGGGACGACCGCCTCCACGGCCGGGTGGGCCAGGTCCCACTGCAGCGCGAGCTGCAGCATCGTCAGGCCGTGGCGCTCGGCGATCGGGCGCAGGCGCTCGAGCCGCTCGTTGCCGGCCTCGATCCAGCCGGCGGGGCGGAAGGCGCGGTGATCGCGCTCGCCCAGCGGGTCGCCCGGGCGCAGGTCGTCGTGGAAGATCCCGCCGTAGTCGGCGACGCGCGCCAGCACCTTGACCCCGTGGGCCTCGGCGGCCGGGAGCGCGAGCTCGCCGGGCCAGGGCTCGAGCGGGTTGAGGATCAGCATCGCCCAGTCGATGAGCTCGCCGTGGCGCTCGAGGCAGTCGATGAAGTCCAGCGTGAAGCCGTTGGCGGGGCCGGGCGCCACGCCGAGCCGGCGGGTCAGCCCGGCCTCGCGCAGGGCGGCCA
>JACRMD010000116.1 GCA_016215085.1 Solirubrobacterales bacterium
CCCCCAGGCCTTTCGAGAGAACCTCGTTGCCGATCACCTCGCGGGAGATCCGGATGGCCTGGAGGATCGGGACCCCGCTCCCGAGCATCGTTCCCATCGTCCGGCAGAACCGGGCCACGGCCACCCGGATGTGGAGGTCGCGAACGACCGGCAATCGCAGCTTCGCCGTATCCAGGAGGATTCTTCCTTCGTCTGTCTTGACATAGAGGCGGATCATGACCACCACCGCGGCAAGACCGGCGAGGAAGACCCACCAGAACCGCGCGGCAATATCGCTCGCGGTGAGAAGCATCTGGGTGGAGGGGGGAAGGCTCTGGCCCAGGTCCATGAAGATCGAGGCGAACTTCGGGACGACATAGACCAGCAGGACCGCGATGGCCAGGAACGAGAACACCTGCACCGACGCGGACGCCTCGATCGTGGTGTGGAAGACGACCGCGACCCACACCGCCGCGTAGCGGGTGCGCCGCGACCACAGGCCGGCCGCGATCGCCAGCTCGGTCAGGACGATGGCCTTCGCGGCCACGGTGTGGACGTCGCGGTCGGCGACGACCGAGACCAGCCAGCCCGGCAGCGGGCCCGCCTCCAGGTCCGCGCGGGCGTGCTCGACCCGCATCCACGTGACCGTGCCGCCGAACCAGTCTTGCTCATGCCCGAGGCCGCGTAGATCGCCGAGCACTCGAAGCGCAGGACCCACAGCGGCCAGCCGGGCGCGCGCGGGTCCAGCGGGGGCCGGCCGCGCCGGCGGCGCAGCCACGCGTCGAGCGAGAGCTCGCGGCCGGTCGGCGCGACGGCCAGCACCGCGAGCACGATGACCAGGTACGCGCGGTTGTTGTGGAAGTGCGTGGTCGAGAGGAACAGGTTGTAGGTGACGATCGCGAACGTCGCGGCCGTGGCCGGCCGCGTGAGGATCCCGAGCGACATCGCGACGGCCGTGACCGCGCCCGCGGTCAGCAGCGCGGTGTAGGCCCCGCGCGGGAGGTCCGGGTACCACGCCGCGTAGGGCTCCCAGAAGGCGTCGCGGTAGATGCGCCCGTCCCACGCGTCGGCGAGGAACGGCCGCAGGTGCAGCAGGACGATCGGCCCGGCGAGGATCCGCAGCAGCGACAGCGCGCGCATCGCGACCGGCCGGCCGAGGAGCTCGTCGACCCGCGCGAGCACCTCGCGGGGACGCGGCACGCCGACGACGGCCGCGCTCATCGCGCCGCCTCGCGCACGCGGCTGCGGAACCGAAGGACCTCGGGCGGGTCCGCGTTGTGCCAGGCGGTGACCGACGCCTCGAGGTAACGCGTCCGCCGGTCGCGGGGCGTGTGGCCGGCGACCCAGTCCAGCGCCGACCGCAGGAACGCCAGCTGGTTGTCGAGCCCGGCGTCGGCGTGGTGGCGGACCCACGGGTCCGCGAGCCCGCGGTCGCCCACGAGGTCGTTCCACCGGTAGCCGTCCCACTCCTGGTCGACCGGCACGCGCCGCCCGTCGGCCGTGACGCGCACGACGTCGGCCCGCCAGGTGCTCGCCTCCGGGAACATCTGGAACCCGAACTCCTTGTGGTCGGCGTGGTAGGCGCGCACCGCGAACGCCGCCTGCGCGACCACGACGGCCGCGACCACCATCCGCCGCCCGACGACCCTGGCGCGCTCGGTCACGTCGCGACCTCCGGGCGCGCGGCGGGCCCCCACCGGTACCAGGCCTCGTACCCGAGCAGTACGAGCGCCGGCGCGGTGGTGTTGGGCAGCGAGTCGACCACGAGGAAGAGCTGGTTGAAGAGCTCGGCGACGACCAGCATCGCGACCGCGGCGATCGCCTGGGGCCGGCGCTCGGCCGCCAGCAGCGCCCCGACCAGGCCGGCGACGAAGAAGTCCCCGTAGTCGGTCGCGAAGCCGTCGATGCGCGCGAGCTGGAGCTGCGGCAGGCCCGCCCCCGGCGCCGCGGCGTCGTAGGCCGCGAACTGCTGGTCGAACCGGTCGCCGAGCACGAACCACGCGTCGAGGGCGGCCATCGCCACGACGCCGGCCTTCAGCAGGGTCAGCGGCGCCGCGGCGGCGAGCAGCCGGCCGGCGGTGGCGGTCGACGTGACGACCAGGACGATGCGGGCGATGCGCCCGAGCGTGCCCTCCGGCGCCGCGACCGCCACCGCGAGCAGCGGGACCACGGCGAGCGCGTACGCCGGCCGCGCGCCGCGGATCGCCCAGCCGAGCGCGAGCGCCGAGCCCACCGGGACGAGCACCAGCGCGATCCACGTCACGACGTCCGCGCTGGCCTCGGCGAGCGCGATGGCCGCCAGCGTCAGGACGATCGACAGCGGCGCCAGGAGCGCCCAGCCGCGTCCGCGCAGGCGGTCGAGCGCGTGCGGGATGCCGGCGGCCGGCAGCACGATGCACACCGCCTGGGCCGCGTCGAGCAGCACCCCGTCGAGCTCGAACCACATGCGCTGCGGAGCCTCGCACGTCGCGGCGACGCCGGCCGCAGGTGCGGCGGCTCAGAACGGGCAGGGGCGCTGGATGACCGTGTTGCGCTCGTCGGACTCGTCGACGCGGTTGTCGGGGTCGACCTCGATGGTGATGGTCTCCCCCGACTGGCAGCGCGGCGCGCGCACGGTGGCCAGGTCGCGCGTGTCGGGCGCCAGCGGCCCGGCGGACGCCGGCGCCAGGCGGCGGCCGCCGATGGTGAAGACGACGTCGAAGGCGGGCGCGTTGGTGTAGCCGACGTTGCTCACCACGAGCTCGTAGTCGGCGTTCTCGGGGTCCACGACGCGGCCGCGGAGGCTGCCGGCGACGAGGTTGGCGCGTGGGTCGGGCTGCGAGCAGACGAGCGTCGTGCGCCGGCGCTCGCGCAGGACCCGGGCCTTCTTGCCGTACCAGCGGAAGCGCACGACCGCGCGGTAGGCGGCCGGCGCGCGCAGGCGCTCGACGCGCTTGGTGTAGATGAAGCCCGGCCGCCGCGGCTCGGAGCGGTGCCAGACGCCCCAGCCCTCGACGCCGACGCGCTTCCACGGCTCGAAGCCCACGCGCTGGTAGAGGTCGAAGCGCAGGCCCATCCGCACGGCGCCCTTGATGCGCGGCATCGTCGCGGCGAAGGTGGCCGCGCGCGCGGTCTCGTCCGGGCCGGACGTGCAGCCGGTCAGGCGCGCCTCGAGCGGCAGCCGGCCGGCGTGGGCCGGCGCCGGCGCCAGGGCCGCGAGCAGGACGATGATGGTGAGCAGCAGCCGCCGCATTCTTCGCTTCCGAACAAGCGTAGGGCGGCGAGGTTGCGGCGTCCGCCCGCAGGCGGACGCCGCACCAGCGCTCAGTTGATCTGGTAGAGCGGGCCGTCGCCACCCTCAGGGGTGGTGAGGCGGCCGCCCTTGGCCGTGATCGCCCCGCACTGCACGCAGTTGGTGTAGTTGACGATCACGTCGACGTTCCCGCGCTCGGGCGCGTCCTCGGGGATCTCGTACACCCCGGCCGGGCCCATCCACTTCCACGTCTCGGCGATCTCGCGCGGGACGTTCTTGCGGACGCGGATGTGGTTCGGGGCGTCGTCACGGGTCGCGTTGCCCGTGATGAACACGCTCGAGAGCTTGTCGAACGTGTACTTGCCGTCGGGCTTGGGATAGCCCTCGGCGGTCTTGCCCATGAACATCGGCTTGGCGTCGTTGCGGTGCCAGGCCAGCTTGCCCGGGGGCAGCTTGCCCTTCGTGGCGATCGCCAGGTTGACGATCGGCCCGCCCGCCAGGAACCCCTTCTGGAAGGGCTGGCGGGTGTTGCGCACCTCGTAGAGCTCCTTGCCGATCGAGGACTCCTCGACCGCGTCCTCGTAGGACGACAGGTCGGTGGAGCCGCTCCTCAGCGCGGCGTAGATCGCCTCGCCGGCCAGGATCCCGGACTTGATGCAGTGGTGGACGCCCTTGAGCGCCACCGTGTCGACCATGCCCGCGGAGTCGCCGACCATCAGCGCGCCCGGCATCGTGAGCTTCGGCATCGACCAGTAGCCGCCGCCCGGCAGCGCCTTGGCGCCCCAGGACACGCGCTCGCCGCCCTCGAGGATCTTCCGGACCAGCGGGTGCAGCTTGAACTGCTGCAGCAGGTCGTGGGCCGACGTGGTGGCGTCGGCGTACTCGAGGTCCACGACGAAGCCGATCGACACGAGGTCGTCGCCCGTCTTGGCGTCCTTCATCGGGTAGATCCAGGTGCCGCCGATCTGCCCGTACTTCGAGCTGATCTTCAGCGGCCACGGCCCGATGGTGTGGATCAGGCGGTCCAGCGGCTTGGGGACCTTCCAGACCTCCTTGACCCCGAGCTCCCAGACCTGGGGCTCGGCGCCCTTGGCCAGGTCGAACTCGCGGATCGCGGCGCCGGTCAGGTGGCCCCAGCAGCCCTCGGCCAGCACGGTGTGCTGGGCGGTGACGTCGGTGCCGGGCTCGAAGTTGCCCAGCGGCTCGCCGTCCTTGCCGCGGCCCTTGTCGCCCGTGCGGACGCCGCGGACGACGCCGTCCTCGACCAGCAGCTGCGTGGCCGCGGTCTCGGTGAGGATGTACGCGCCGCCCTCCTCGGCCAGCCGCTGCTGGAACCGGGCCAGCGCGGAGACCGAGACGACCTCGTTGCCGTGGTTCTTGAACGGCGGCGGGGTCGGGATGCGCAGGGCCATCTTGGAGGTCGGCGTCATGTAGACCGCCTCCTTGGTGACCTCGCCGAACGCCCACCCCTCCTTGCGCCAGTCCTCGCGCGTGTACTCGGGGTAGAGCTCCTGCAGCGGGCCAGGGCGCACGACCGCGCCGGACAGGTTGTGCCCGCCGCAGGTCTTGGCCTTCTCGATGACCGCGACCGGGACCTCGCCCAGGCGCTCCATCGTCTCGGGGTCGTCGGCCAGCAGCTGCAGCAGGCGGTTGGCCGTGGCCAGGCCCGCCGTGCCGCCGCCGACGATGGCGACGCCGACCTCGATCCGCTCGTCCTCGGCGTCGAGCTCGCGCTTGATGAACTCCTGCTGGGGGTTCACCGGGGGCGGGAAGGCGGCGGGAGCCACCTTCCCGTTGCCGTTCGGACCGGCCATGGCTAGCCCTTGCGGGCCTTCACCGCCTCGGTGAGCTTGGGCAGGATCTTGTTCAGGTCGCCGACGATGCCGAGGTCGGAGAACTCGAAGATCGGGGCGTTCGCGTCCTTGTTGATCGCCACGATGTTCTCCGAGGACTGCATGCCGACCTTGTGCTGGATCGCGCCGGAGATGCCCGCGGCGAGGTACAGCTTCGGCGCGACGGTCTTGCCCGTCTGGCCGATCTGCGCCGCGTACGGGTACCAGCCGGCGTCGACCACCGCGCGGGTGGCGGCGACGGCGGAGTTGCCGCCGAACGCGCCGGCGAGGTCCTCGCAGAGCTGGAAGCCCTCGGCCTTGCCCAGGCCGCGGCCGCCGGCCACGAGGACGTCGGCGCCCTCGATGTCGACGTCGGCGCCGCGCTGCTCGCCGCGCTGGACCATCGTGGCCTGCTGCGCGTGCGAGGAGAGCTGGACGTCGAGCGTCTCGACCGTCGCGCTGCCGCCCGACTCGCGGGCCTCGAACGCGTTGAGGCGGCCGATGATGATGCCGCGGTCCTTGTAGCGCGAGGTCGAGATCGACGAGTCGCCCAGGATCGGGCGCTCGGCGACGAGCTGGCCGCCGTCGACGTTGACCGCGGTGACCTCCATCGTCACGCCGGCGTTCAGGCGCGCGGCGAGGCCGGCGCCGACCTCGAAGCCGAGCAGGCCGCCGCCGAAGATGGCGTACTGGTAGTCGCCGGTCTCGAACAGCTTGCCCATGACGTCGACGACCGGCTGGGACAGGCCCTCGGGCGCCTCGGCCTTGAAGACCTTGGTCGCGCCGAACGCGCCCAGGCCCGCGGCGACGTCGTCGGAGATGCCCTCGCCGACGACGACCGCGTGGGCCTCGCCGCCGATCTCGCCCGCCAGGCGGGCGGCCTCGGACACGGCGCCGAGCGAGTTCTTGTTGATCGCGCCCTCGTAGTGGAGCGCGTAGACCAGGATGTTGGCCATCAGATCAGCTTCCTCTCGTCCAGCCACGCGACGATCTTCTCGACCGTCTCGTCGGTGTCCTCGTCCTCGATGATCGTGCCCGCGGACTTGGCCGGCGGGGCCTTGAAGTCGCCGCAGACGACCTTCGAGCCGTCGGCGCCGACCTGCGAGGCGTCGATGCCGGCCTCGCCGATGGCGAGCTTCTCCAGCGGCTTCTTCTTGGCGCCCATGATCGCCTTGAGCGACGGGTAGCGCGGCTCGTTGATCGCGTCGCCGACCGAGATGACGGCGGGCGTCTGGACCTGGACGGTGTCGTAGCCGTACTCCGCCTGGCGCTCGCAGCGCAGGCCGTCGGCCGACACGTCCATCTTGATGACCTGGGTCAGCGACGGCATGCCGAGGTGCTCGGCCACGACCGCGCCGATCGTGTAGCACTCGCCGTCGTCGGACTGCTGGCCGAGGAGCACGAGGTCGGGCTTCTCCCGCTCGAGCACCTTGGCGAGCGCGTAGCCCGTCGCGGCGACGTCGGAGCCGGCGAGGGCCTCGTCGGTCAGCTGGATCGAGCGATCGGCGCCCAGCGACACGGCCTTGTGCAGCGCGCGGACCGCGGACTCGGGGCCCATCGTCACGGCCACGATCTCCTCGACCTCGACGGCGCCCCCCTCCTTGATCTGCATCGCCGCCTCGATGGCGTGCGTGTCGTAGGGGTTCAGGTTCTTCTCACCGCTGCGGTCCATGCGCCCCGTCGACGGGTCGATGCGCTTCTGGACCGCCGCGTCTGGGACTTCTTTGACCAACACGCAGATCTTCATGGGTGTCAGTGCCTCCTCTGGCGGACAGTCGGGTCGGGATGGTACCCGCTTCGTTGACTGACGAGTCAATCGGGGCGCGTGAGCGCAGATCGACCCTGGTGCTGCAGGTGCCCCGCGCCGGGGTCAGGCGTCCTGGCGAGGAGCCTGCTCGACGGCGGTGCGGATGAAGTCGATGATGTCCTGCGTCGGCGCGCCGGGGGTGAAGACCTCGGCCACGCCGAGCTCCTTGAGCGGCGGGATGTCGTCCGCGGGGATGGTGCCGCCGACGGTGACGAGCACGTCCTCGATGCCCTGGTCCTTGAGCAGCTCGACGATGCGCGGCACGAGCGTCATGTGCGCGCCCGAGACGATCGACAGCCCGACGGCGTCGGCGTCCTCCTGGATCACGGTCTCGACGATCTGCTCCGGCGTCTGGTGCAGGCCGGTGTAGATGACCTCCATGCCGGCGTCGCGCAGCGCGCGGGCGATGATCTTGGCCCCGCGGTCATGGCCGTCCAGGCCGGGCTTGGCGACGACGACGCGGATCTTGCGCTGAGTGGTGGCGGCCATGGGAGCCGCGGGATCGTACCGCCGAAACGGCGCGCGAGGCGTCGCCGTGGCGGGTACGGCGGACCGGGTGACCCCCTCCGTCCCCGCCCGCCTCGCGGGCCGCGCCGCCGGCGGGGCCTTCGCCGCGGTCGCGCGCGTGCGCCACGCGCGCCCCGTCCACCCCCACGGGCCGGTCTTCGCGGCCACGGCCGACCTGCCGACGGTCGTCCCCGGGATCCGGGCGCTGCACGGCCGCCGGGTGCCCGCGCTGCTGCGCCTGTCGCGGTCCTTCGACCTGGTGTCCGGCATGCCGGACCTGCTGGGCGTGGCCGTGCGGCTCTGCGACCTGCACGGCCCGGGCGAGCACCAGGACCTGCTCGTCGTCTCGATGCTGCCGCCGCCGCTGCTCGTGGTCCCGGCACCGGCGACCAGCTACGCGCACGCGTGGTACTCGTCGCTGCTGCCGTACAAGGCCGGCGGCCGGGCCGCGCTGGTCGCGGCGCGCAGCCGCTGCGGCCCGGCGGTGCGCGAGGGCGACGCGCTGGAGGGCGCCGAGCGCGCCGCCGCGGCGGGCGGGCTGGCCTTCGAGCTGGCGCTCGCCGGCCCGTGGCACGGGGTGCTGCCGCTGGGCCGCGTCACCGCGGGCGCGCTGCTGCCCGAGGACGAGGCCGCCGGGCTCGCCTTCGA
>JACRMD010000117.1 GCA_016215085.1 Solirubrobacterales bacterium
GCTCGCGGCGCTCATCCTCGCCCCGCTGGCCGCGCTCACCGACACGTCGGCCGAGCGCGGCGTGCGCACGAAGCTGGGCCTGCCGGGCGGCGGCGGGCTGCCGTGCGGGGCGACGCACGACTCGCCGGGCTGGGCCGGCGGCGGCAAGCTGCCCGGGACGATCGACGAGCCGCGCGGCGTCGCGGTCGGCGGCCGGGTCTACCTCGCCGGCGGGACCCTGGAGATCGTCGACTACGGCAAGCCGAGCACCGTGCCGGGCGTCCCGGAGCGCGTCGAGGTCCGCTCGTCGCGCCAGGTCCTGCGCTTCGACCCGCGCACGCGCGAGTACGACGAACTGGCCCAGCTCCCC
The DNA here is from genome assembly GCA_016215085.1 of Solirubrobacterales bacterium. Classification (GTDB taxonomy): domain Bacteria; phylum Actinomycetota; class Thermoleophilia; order Solirubrobacterales; family Solirubrobacteraceae; genus Baekduia. The sequence goes on from JACRMD010000117.1 coordinate 350, forward strand.
GAGCCGCTCAACCACGTCGGCCTGACCACCTACGGCGGCGACGTCTACCTCGTCGGCGGGCACGGCAACATCGTCTTCGGCGCGGACGCCAAGCAGGGCTTCTGGCGCTACTCGGTGCGCGACGACCGGTGGAGCCGGATGCCGCCGATGCCGACCGCGCGCGGCGCGGCGACGGCGCAGGTCATCGGCGACCGGCTCTACGTCGCGGGCGGCATGCTGCGCGGCCGCGCGCTGCGCACGCTCGAGGCCTACGACTTCTCCGAACGCCGCTGGCACCGGCTGGCGGACATGCCGACCCCGCGCGAGCACGTGCCCGGCGCGGTGGTCGGCGGCAAGCTCTACGTGGCCGGCGGGCGCAGCGAGGAGGACTACTCGCTGCGGACCGTCGACCGCTACGACCCCCGGCGCGACCGCTGGGAGCACGTGCCCGACCTGCCGCAGCCCGAGGGCGGCGGCGAGGCGGTGGCGATCGGGGGCGATCTGCTCGTGGTCGGCGGGGGCGACGACCGCGAGAAGTGGGTCACCGGCGCGGTGCAGCGCTTCGACCCGGCCACGGGCCGGTGGTCGAGGCTGCCGCAGATGCGCACCCCGCGCCACGGCTTCGCCGCCGCGGTGGTCGGTGAGCGCCTGTGGACCTTCGGCGGGTCGCCGTGCGCGCTGTTCGCGGCGTCCGACGTCGTCGAGTCCTTCGCCCCCGGCGCCGGCGGCACGTGAGGCGGCGGACGTTCCTCGCGGCCGGGGCGGCCGCCGCCGCGGGCCTGGCCGGGGCGCTGTACGCGCCGCTGGTCGTCGGCGACGGCTTCGAGGCGTTCGTCGGCGACGCGCTCGGCCTCGACGAGGACGTCGCCCGCGACCTGCTCGGCCGGATGCACGACGAGCTCGGCGAGGCCGAGTACGCGGCGCGGGCCGGCGCCTTCGCCGTCGCGCTGCGCTCGCCGCTGGCCGCGCTCGTCCCCGGCGGCCTGCGCGACCACGCCGTCCACGCGTTCGTCGAGCCGCTGCTCGGCGGGCCGTCGCGGTGGCAGGCCTACGTCCGGGAGCGCCCGCCGGCGGCGGCGTGCGGCGGCCTGCAGCCGGTCCGGTGAGCGTGGACGCCGACGTCGTCGTGGTGGGCTCCGGGGTCTCCGGGGTCCTGGTCGCGCGCGCCCTGCTGCGCGCCGGCCGCCACGTGACGATGGTCGAGCGCGGCGGGCGCAAGAGCCACGCCCGGCAGCTCGCCGACGGCGCGCACGCCACCGGCGCGCCTGGCGCGCAGCCCAGCCACGAGGTGGCGCCGGGCAGCCCCGACTACCCGTGGGCGACGGTGTTCGGCGTGGGCGGCGCGACGCTGCACTGGGACGGCGTGGCGCTGCGCTTCGTCGAGAGCGACCTGCGGATGCGCAGCCGCTACGGCGTCATGCGCGACTGGCCGATCGCCTACGACGAGCTGCTGCCCCACGTCGAGGAGGCCGAGCGCCTGCTCGGCGTCGCAGGCGCCCCCGGCGGCGACCTGCCGCCGCACCCCTACAGCCCGGTCGATGAGGCGATCCGCCCGCTGCTGGCGCCCTTCCGCCCGCTGGGCCAGGCGCGCCCGACGCGCCGCGTCGGCGACCGCCCGCCGTGCTGCGGCTCGGCGGTGTGCGAGCTCTGCCCGGTGGACTCGCGCTTCACCGTCCTGAACACCTTCGGCGACGTGCTCGAGCACCCGCGGCTGCGGCTGCTCACCGACGTCGCGGCCGAGCGCGTGCTGCTGGACCCGGCCCGCCGGCGTGCGCGCGGCGTGCGCTGCGTGCGGGCGGGCGGCGAGGGCTTCGACGTCGCCGCCCCGGCGGTCGTGCTCGCCGCGTCGGGGTTCGAGAACCCGGCGATCCTGCTGCGCTCCGGCCTGGACCGCCCCGGCACCGGGCAGTTCCTCTTCGACCACGCGCACCGGACGCTGCGCGTCCGCGTGCGCCGGCCGATCGGCGCGGGCATCGGCAGCTCGCAGTCGACCGGCCTCTCGGACGCCTTCCGCGACGGGCCGTTCCGCGCGCGCCGCGGCGCCGGCGTCGTCTCGGCCTACAACCCCGGCGTCCCGCTGCCCGGCCTCGTCACCGACGCGCTGCTGCGCGGGCGCCGCGGCGGGCGGCTGCGCCGCGAGGTGCTCGACGAGCGCGACCGCACGATCGTCCTCGACGTGCTGCTCGAGGACGTCCCGCGGGCGGAGCGGCGGGTGACGCTGTCGCCGGGCAAGGACGCGATGGGCCTGCCGCGCCCGCGGGTCGCCTACCCGGGGCCCGGCCGCTACGAGCAGGCGGGCTGGCGCTGGATCCGCGACGAGGTCGAGCGACGTCTCGCTCCGCTGGGCGTCGTCGCCGTGCGCGCCGATCCCGGCCCGGCCGGCGGCCACCTGCTCGGCACCTGCCACATGGGCGACGGCGGCGTCGTCGACGCCGACCTGCGCCACCACGACGTCGAGGGCCTGCACGTCACGGGCGGCTCGGCGTTCCCGACCTACACGCCCGCTCACCCGACGCTCACCGTGGCGGCGCTGGCGCTCCGCCTCGGTGCCCACCTCGCGCGGAGCTAGGCGGCTGATCCGCGCCTCGGGGTCGGGGTGCAGGTCGGCGACGCGGATCGCCTCGAGGATGCGCGTCGCGCAGCGCTGCGCCTCCTCCGGGCCGGCGCCCGGGAGCACGGCGGCGAACTCCTCGCCGCCGGTGCGGAAGACGACGTCGTTGCCGCGCACGTGCAGGCGCAGCACGTCGGCGAAGGCGCGCAGGACGCGGTCGCCGGAGGGGTGGCCGTGCGCGTCGTTGATCTGCTTGAAGTCGTCGACGTCGAGGAGGATGAGCGAGACCGGGACCTGGTCGCGGGCCAGGCGCCGCAGCTCCTCGCCGAGGCGCTCGCCGAAGTGGCGGCGGTTGGGCAGGCCGGTGAGCTCGTCGGTGCGGGCCAGCGCCTGCAGCTGCTCGCGGCGGCGGGCGCCGTCCCAGGCCATCGCGGCCAGCGTGCCGAAGCGGCGCAGGAGGTCGACGTCCTCGCGGGCGAACGAGGCGCCCTCGCCCTCGCGCCAGACGTTGAGCGCGCCCAGCGGCTGGCCGTGGGCGAAGAGGGGCACCGACACGAGCGCCTCGTGCTCCTCGACGGGCGTGCCCGGCACCACGCTGAGCCCGAGCAGCGGGTGGCCGGGGTTGGCGCAGATCGGCTCCCCGGAGACCACCGCGCGGCCGGAGATGCTGCCGTCCAGGCGCGGGCGGTCAGCCAGCGTCTCCTCGACGTAGCGGCCGGCCGCCAGGACGGGCAGCAGCGCGTCGGCGTCCGGGACCACCTCGTAGATCGCGAGGCTGGTGTACGGGACGATCGGGTGCAGCGCCCGCGCCATCTCCCGCAGCGTGTCCTCCAGCGAGCGCGCCGCCGCGCAAGATGACGCCCCCGTCAGGAATGATGTGGTCATGCAGCAGCACAAGCAGCCCAGCGCCGGCGGCAACCTCTACGTGGGGCCGCCCCTGGGCTCCTCGCTCGTGCGGTTCCTCGCGGCGATCGTCGCCGCCCCGCAGCGGTAGACTTCGTCGCGGACCGTGCTAGGCGGGGAATTAGCGGTGCCCTGTCGCTCGCAATCCGCTCTAGCGAGGCCGAATCCCCTCTCGAGGGGGGAGGCCTCCGGGAAGTGCGCACCGTGACGGTGCTGATGGCCCGGGTCCCGCGCGACGTCGGCCCGTGAACCAGGTCAGGTCCGGAAGGAAGCAGCCTTAAGCGGTCTCCGGCGGGCGCAGCGGGAGCTCCCGGTGCCGGAGCCGTCCTCCGGTGCAGCGCCTGGAGACCGACCTTCGAAGGAGGGTGCACGGTCCGCTGAACTGCACGAGGGCCCCGCCGCGGCGGGGCCCTCGCTCGTTCGCCTAGGCCGCGACGGCGACGGGCTCGCCCCCGCCGCGCAGCGCTCGCGCCCGGCCGGGCACGAGCAGCGCCGCGACGGCGCCCAGCGCCAGGACGGCGGCCCCGATCGGCACCGCGGCGGTCATGCCGTCGACGTAGGCCTGCGGGCTCTCGTAGCCGCCGCTCGCGCTGAACACCGACGCGAGCACCGCCACGCCGAGCACGCCGCCGAGCTCGCGGATCGCGTTCGTCGCGCCCGACGCCTGGCCGGCCTGCTCGGGCCGCACGCTGGAGAGCACGGCGTTGGCCGACGGCGCGAACACGAGCGCCATGCCGGCCCCGGCGAGCACGAACGGGACGACGAAGCTGCCGTACGCCGCGCCGACCTCGGCGACCGTGGCCAGCCACGCCATCGCGACGGCCTGGAGCGCCAGGCCGGCGGCCATCAGCGGCCGCGACCCGATCCGGTCCGACAGGACGCCGGCCAGCGGCGCGACGACGATCGGCATCGCGGTCCACGGCAGCGTCCGGATCCCGGCCTCCAGCGGCGAGTAGCCCTGCACGACCTGGAAGAACTGGGCGAGCAGGAAGATCGAGCCGAAGACGCCGAAGAACATCGCGAACGACGCGCCGTTGGTGGCGGCGAAGGCGCGCGAGCGGAAGAACCGCAGCGGCAGCATCGGCCGCGGGGCGCGGGCCTCCCAGGCCAGGAAGGCGACCAGCAGCGCCGCGCCGGCCGTCATCGACCCGAGCACGGGCGCGCTCGTCCAGCCCAGCGACTGGCCGCGGACGACGCCGAAGACGAGGCCGAGCAGGCCGAGGCCGGCGAGCGCCAGGCCGGGCAGGTCGAGCTGGCGGTCGGGGCCGTGGGACTCGGTCAGCCGGCGCGCGGCCAGCGGGATCAGGACCAGGCCGGTCGGGACGTTGAGCCAGAAGATCCAGTGCCAGCTGATGCCGTCGACGACCGCACCGCCGACCACCGGCCCGAGCGCGACGCCGAGGCCGCTGATGCCCGACCACGCGCCGAGGGCCAGGCCCCGCCGGCCGGCCGGGACCGCCTCGGACAGCAGCGTCAGCGTGAGCGGCAGCACGATCGCCGCGCCCAGGCCCTGCAGGGCGCGTGCACCGACCAGCGCGCCCGTCGTCGGGGCCAGGGCGGCGAGCGCGGAGGCGGCGGTGAACACGCCGAGCCCGACGGTGAACATGCGCCGGCGGCCGAAGCGGTCGCCGAGGGCCGCGCCGGTGAGCAGCAGGACGGCGAAGCTCAACGTGTAGGCGTTGACCGTCCACTCGAGCGACTCGATCGTCGCGCCGAGGTCGGCCTGGATCGACGGCAGCGCCGTGCTCACCACGAGGTTGTCGAGGGTGACCATGAACAGCGCGATGCTCACGATCGCGAAGGTCCAGCCGGGTCGCGGGCGGCCGGCGCTCGCCTTCGCGTCGCGGGTGGTGGGGGAGGGGGTCATGAGGGGCTCCTCGGGTCGGTTGATGTGTGAGTGCTCACTCACTCGATGGCGAAAAAAGGGGTCACGCTTCGCAGACGGTGAGGACCTTGGCCCAGTGCTCGTCGAGGCCGGCGGCGCCGATGCCCGCGAGGACGTTCATCAGCATCCCGTGGGCGAAGAACGACTGGACGCCCTCGGGATCGCGGCCGGACTCGCGCTCGACGAGCGCGACGAGGTCGGCGAAGCAGGTGCGCATCGCGGCGGCGACCTCCGGCATCGCCGCCGCGGCGGCGTGGGCGTGCAGCTGCGTGAGCAGCAGCGTGCGGTCGGCCAGCAGCTCGGCGTAGGCGTTGCCCATCGCCTCCCCGGGGTCCTCGCCGCGCGCCCGCGCGGCGGCCGCCGCCTTGGCGAAGGTGTCGTGGATGCGCCGGTTGGAGCGCGCGATCACCGCGAGGACCAGGTCCTCCTTGGTGGGGAAGAGCCGGAAGAGGTAGGCCTGCGAGATGCCGGCGGCCGTGGCGATCGGCATCGTCGGCGTGCCGAGGTAGCCGCGCTCGGCGAACACCTGCATCGCCGCCTCGAGCACGGCCTCGCGCCGCTCGTCGGCGGTGGAGAGGGTGCGCCCGCGCCCGGCCTGCGCGCCGCCCGCGCGGCGGGCGGTGCCTTCGGTCTTGGCGGCGGCGGGCGTCATCGAGGTGTGAGTATGCACTCACTCACCGGCCCTTGTCAAGGCGCGGCGCACGGGTGCGCGTCCTCGACGAGCCACACGTTCCAGAACCGGCCGCGCTCGTCGGGCCGGCCGCGCCGCGGCGTGATGTCGGTGGCGGTGCGGTCGCGCTTGTCCAGCACGAACTGCTCGGCCACGCGGCGCGAGGTCGGGGCGAAGGCGGCCGTGGCGTCGTCGCTGCGCGGGTCGCCGAACGGCAGCACGTCGGCCGGGGCGATGCCGCTCCACAACGCAACCTGCGGGACGCCGCGGCGGTTGGGCAGCGCGTACGGGCAGCCGTCGGCGGTCGGCACCGGGAAGTACGAGCGCAGCTCCTCCAGGATCGCGGTCTGCGTCGCCATCGCGGCCTGCAGGCGGTCCAGGCGCCGCGCCTGCTGCGGCGCGAGCACCAGGCCGAGCAGCACGGTCACCACGGCGACGGCGATCCACGGCGCGCGGCCCGGGTCGTCGCGCGGCAGCAACGCCCAGCCCGTGACGCCCGCGCCGCAGAAGATCGCCAGCAACGTCGCGGGCAGCAGTAGGTAGCGCGTGAGCAGCGGGAGGCCCGCCGCGGCGAGCACGCAGAACGCGGCGACCGCGAGCACGCCCGCCGCGAAGCCCAGCCACGCGCGGTCGCGCAGGCGCCACAGCGCCAGCGCGCCGCCGCCCGCCGCGCCGACGAGCACCGGCTCGCGCACGATCTCGCCCAGCCGGCGCGGCAGCGTCTCCGGGATGTTGGCGATGCCGGTGACGCGGTCGAGCTCCTCGGCGCCCTCGCGCGTGCCCGTGAAGGAGTGCAGCGCGTCGCCGGTCAGCGCCGCGTCGTGGACGAGCCACAGCGCCGGCGCGGCGGCGGCGAGCACGACGTGCCCGGGGCGCAGCGACCCGCCCCACCACAGCCACACCAGGTAGGCCCCGGCGAACAGCCACGCCTCCGGGCGCAGCAGGCCGGCGAGCCCGACGAGCACGAGCACCGGCGTGCCGGCCGCCCGCCGGCGCGACTCGACCAGCAGCGCGCCGAGCAGCAGGCAGACGTACGGGATGTCCACGTAGGCGCGCACGCCGTAGCTGAGCACCGGCTCGCGCGTGAGCACGACGACGGCCGCGACGACGCCCGCGGCCGTCCCGAACCACTGGCGGCCGAGCGCGAAGACCAGCCACGCCAGCACGCCGAGCGCGAGGAACGCGAGCACCTCCCACGCGGTCTCCTGGAACCCGCCGCGCGGGACGTCCCCGAGGCCGGGCACCGAGAGCAGGACGCCGAGCAGGGTCGCGAGCGGCTTGGGGGTCGGCGCGAAGGCGACGCCGAGGTCGGGCGAGCGGCCGTCCGCGAGGTCCGCGCCCCACAGCAGCGAGTACGCGGTGTCGTAGTTGAGGAAGCGCGCGGGCGCGAAGGCCAGCCAGACGGCGGCCCCGACGGCGAGCGAGACGGCGACGGGGAGCGCCCCGCGCCCGGCGCGGCTCACCCTTCCCGCACGCGCGCCAGCGCGCGCAGGAGCTCGCGCGCGGAGCGCTCGCCGAGCTCGAGGCCGCGCAGCGAGAACGACTCGTCGGGCGCGTGGAACGGGTCGTCGGGCAGCGTGAAGCCGGTGACGATCGCCGGTATGCCCTTGGCCGCGAAGTCGGCGACGATCGGGATCGAGCCGCCGACGCGCGTGAACGCCGGGGCGACGCCGGCCGCGGCCTGCAGCGCCTCGGCCGCCAGCCGGATCGCCGGCGCGTCGGGCGGGAAGAGCGCCGGCTCGGCCTGGTGGCTGCCGACGACCTCGAGCTCGGCCCCCGCGGGCAGGCTCTCGCGCATGAGCGCCAGCAGCGTCGCCTCGGCCGCGGCGGCCTGCTGGCCGGGCGCGAGCCGCTGCGAGACCGTGACCCGCGCGCGGTGCGGGATGACCGTCCGCGGCTCGCCGGCCTTGACCTCGTTGACCTCGAAGGACGCGTCGGCCCCGTTCTTCTCGTAGTACTCGGCCCCCGCGCCCTCGTAGGCGGGGCGGGCGCCCGCGGCGCGCAGGACCTCGTCGCCCGGCGGCAGCTGCTCCCAGGAGCGCAGCTCGGCCTCGCTCGGGGGCGCGATGCCCTCGCGCAGCTCGTCGCGCAGCATCCCGTCGGGGCCGGGCAGCAGCGGCGCCAGCATCGCGTGGGCGGCGTGCAGGGCGTTCAGCGCGCTGCCGCCGTACATGCCGGAGTGCAGGTCGCGCTCGGCGGTGCGGACGTCGACGGTCAGCATCACGACGCCGCGCAGGCCGACGGTCACCGCCGGCAGGTCGGCGGAGACCATGCCGCTGTCGTAGACGATCGCCGCGTCGGCGCCGCGCTCGTCGGCGGCCAGCCACTTGGCGATGCTCTCGCCGCCGGCCTCCTCCTCGCCCTCGACCAGGACGCGGACGTTGACGGGCAGCTCGCCGTCGCGGGCCATCGCGCAGGCGGCGAAGAGCAGCGGGTAGAAGTTGCCCTTGTCGTCGGCGGCGCCGCGGGCGTAGATGCGCCCGTCGCGGATCTCGGGGACGAACGGGTCGCTGTGCCAGAGCGACAGGTCGCCGGCGCCCTGGACGTCGTAGTGGCCGTAGATGATGACCGTCGGGGCGCCGGGCACCGACGCCGCGAGCTCGCCACTCCGCGGCCCGCCGGAGGTCGTCGGGGTCACCGCCTCCGGTCGAGATGCTGGGGATCCGCAGCCACTCCAGGACGTCGTCGAGCAGGGGGTTCGTCACGACCCGGAGCCTAGTCTGAGGCGGCCTCTACACTCGTGCTCCCCGTGCCCGCCGGTCCCTCGCTCTACCGCCGCCACCGCCCCCGGACGTTCGCCGACGTCGTCGGGCAGGAGCACGTCGTGCGCACGCTGCGCAACGCGATCGAGCAGGGCAAGGTCCACCACGCCTACCTGTTCGTGGGCTCCCGGGGCACCGGCAAGACGTCGATGGCGAAGATCCTCGCGTCCTGCCTGAACTGCGAGCGGGGCCCGACCGTCGAGCCGTGCGGGACGTGCGAGGCGTGCGTCGCGATCGCCGGCGCCACGTCGCTGGACGTCATCGAGATGGACGCCGCGTCCAACAACTCGGTCGACGACATCCGCGAGCTGCGCGACAGCGTCCAGTTCGCCCCGGTCAGCGGCCGGTACAAGGTGTACATCCTGGACGAGGCGCACATGCTCTCGACCCAGGCGTGGAACGCGTTCCTCAAGACGCTCGAGGAGCCGCCCCCGTCGACGATCTTCGTGCTCGCCACGACCGAGGCGCACAAGGTCATGGACACGGTCGTCGACCGCTGCCATCGCTTCGACTTCACGCGCCCGACCGTCGAGCAGCTGGCCGCCGTCGTCTCGCGGGTCGCCGCCCAGGAGGGCATCGACGCCGGGCCCGAGGCGATCGCGCTCGTCGCCCGCCACGCCACCGGCTCGTTCCGCGACGCGCTCGGCACGCTCGAGCAGCTCGTCACCTACTCCGGGCGGACGATCGCCACCGAGGACGTGCTGGCCGTGCTCGGCGTCGCCGACGACGAGCTGCTGTTCGGCGCCCTGGACGCCATCGCGGCCGGCGACGCCGCGAGCGCCTGGCGGGTCAGCTCGCGGCTGAGCGAGTCCGGCCGCGACGCGGGCCAGTTCCTGCGCGACCTCGAGGCCCACGCGCGCGACGTGCTCGTCGTGCAGACGCTCGGCGAGGTGCCGCCGCAGCTCGCGATGACCGCCGAGCGCGACGCGCGCCTGCGCGAGCAGGCCGGCCGCGTCCGCGGCGGCGATGTCGTGCGGCTGCTGGACCTGCTGGCCGCCGGCATGCGCCTGGCCAAGGACGGCGCCGACGCCCAGACCCAGCTCGAGATCGCGCTGGTGAAGGCCGCGGCGCCCGAGGTCGATCCGTCGACGCGCGCGCTGCTCGCGCGCATGGAGCGCCTCGAGGCCGCGCTCGCCGGCCGCGGGCCCGCGCCGGCCGCCCCGGCGCCGGCCACCGTCGCG